>JAAURL010000102.1 GCA_012032235.1 Akkermansiaceae bacterium
CAGCGCGTTGGGGGAAAACGGGTGATTTCCAGCACATCGGTTTCGGGTCGATCCTAGGCGAAGACCGAAAAATGATGAAGACCCGCTCCGGAGAGAGTGTCGGCCTGATTGAGGTGCTAGAAGAAGCTGTCGAACGCGCTGCCAAAGTCATTGCCGAGAAAAATCCGGATTTACCCGCTGATGAGGCAGCAAAAATCGCCGAGACGGTGGGAATCGGCGCGCTGAAATTTGCGGAGCTTTCGCAAAATCGCCTGACTGATTACGTCTTTTCCTGGGATCGAATGCTCGCTCTGCAAGGTGACACCGCGCCGTATTTGCAATACTCCCACGTCAGGATTCGCTCCATTTTCCGCAAGTTAGACGCGCCATTCGACGCCACCGCCGCCGGAATCCATCTGAACGAAGCGGCAGAAATTCACCTTGTTCGCTTGATTGTCCGTTTCGGTGAAATCTTACCGACGATTCTGGAAGATCATCGCCCGAATCTGCTAGCAAATTACGTGTTAGAATTAGCCCGCGCCTTTCACTCCTACTTTGAAGCCTGCCCAGTTTTAAAAGCAGAAGAGCCTATCCGCTCCAGTCGCCTCGCCCTCTGCGAACTCACCGCCCGCACCTTGAAACAAGGGCTACATTTGCTAGGAATCGATGTGCCTGAACGGATGTAAGGCGAATTTTCCCACAGGTATAATTTGATATTTTAATGAAGAATCTTGATGTCTGAAAAACTCTATTTAAATTCTGCAAAAAGTTTGAAACCCTAATCATGATTCCTTTTTACGTTATTGGTCATAAAAACCCAGATACAGACGCGATTTGCTCAGCCATTGGCTACGCCTCCCTGCTCCGGGCTGTGGGTGAAGAGCCTAACGCCATCGCCGCACGTTGTGGCGAAATTTCCCAACGCACGAAGTGGGTCCTAGAGCGAGCAAACCTTGATGCTCCTACATTATTGCACGACGTGCGCGTCAATGCAGGAATGGTCTGCCATCGCTCTATTATCAAAGCAAATGCGTCTGACACATTTCTAACAGCTTACCGCCGAATGCTGAAGGCAGAAATCCGCTGCGTGCCGGTAGAAGACAGCGAAGGGAATCTGTGCGGGATTTTGCGTTATATTCATTTGCTAAAGTTGCTTTTACCCGCCGATACAGAAGGTCTTAGTGTGCGGACGATTTACGTTTCTTTAGGAAAACTAGCAGACACGCTCCAGGCTGAAAGTCTGGGTGCTATTCTACCCGATCAAGAGGCCGAGGAAGACCTTATTCTCCTGGTCGGCGCTTCATCGCAGACCACCGTTAACAATCGCCTTCTCAAAGCGGTGAGTGAAGGAAATGTTGGGCAATTCCTCGTGATTTGTGGTGATCGTCCGATCGTCCAACGCTACGCGATCGACCACGGAGCACGGGCACTTCTCGTCACGGGTAACAACCCAATTTCTGCGGACATTATCGATCTTGCAATCAGTAAAGGCGTGATCGTTTTACGTTGTAGCCAAGATACCGCTAGCGCCTCCACACTGATTCGCTGTTCCCGCACAGTTCGCCATGTCATGGAAACGGATTTCCAAACCGTGCTATCAAACGAGCCGATTTCCCGCCTGCGGAAAAACCTCGCAACGGTAGATCAGGATCTTTTTCCTGTGCTCGATTCGACGAATGAAAAATGATCGGCGTCATTGCCAAATCTGATCTCGTCGATCCCCCTCGCATTCGGTTAGCCCTCGTCGATCACAACGAATATGCACAGGCTGTCAATGGAGTCGAAGAAGCAGAAATCACCGAAGTGATCGACCACCACGTCTCGCAGGCGACCTCGTTTCCCGCGAGCCGATTCGCTATTTAAATGAGCCAGTCGGGTCAACATGCACGCTTGTCGGGAGGAAATTTTTCCATCGTGGGCTCTCTCCAGTTCCCAGTGTGGCGATGTGTCTGTGTGCCGGAATTGTCTCTGATACTTTATGCCTCACCTCACCTACGACCACTTTACTAGACCATGAAATGTTGGCTTGGCTTAGCGGTGTCGCAGGCGTCGACTCGAAAAAATTCACAGAGGAGTTTTTCGCAGTTGGCTCGCTAATCGCCACTGGCACACCAGAAGAAATTATCAATGCAGATCGCAAAGAGTTCAATGAGAGTGGATTGCATCTCAGTATTTCCCAAGTCGAAGAGCGCGATCTTGTCGGCTTCTCCGCTCGTCGCGAAGATCTAGAACAATCATTACGAAATCTTCACGAGGCCGAGAAATACGATCTCACATTGCTCGCCGTGACCGATGTTGCGCTGCATCACAGCATGATTCTCGCCATTGGAAAAGAAGCGACTTTAGAGAAACTTCCGTTTGAACGAATCGACGATGTGCTTTTCCACGCTCCCGGTGTGGTGAGCCGTAAACGCCAGATTTTCCCTGGCGTTTGCGAGGCGATTCAACTGTCGAACTGAGCTACAGCAAATGCCAGAAATCACAGATTCACGAAGATTTCTTGAAATGGGAAATCCTTCGCCGAAGATTTGCCCGTCATGAAATTTGAAACTCTTTGTCTCCACGGTGGCCAACAGCCGGATCCCACCACCGGTGCGTGTGCAGTCCCCGTTTACCGCACCAGTGCTTTTGCTTTTAAAAATACGGAACACGCCGCGAATCTCTTTGCACTCAAGGAGCTCGGAAACATTTACACGCGGATTACGAATCCAACATCGGATGTGTTAGAAAAGCGCATCAGCCTGTTAGAGGGAGCACATCCCATGTCCGGACTGGCTTTGGCCTCTGGCACCAGCGCGATTTTTTACTCCATCATCAACATCGCCCAAGCTGGAGATAACATCGTTTCCGCCCGTAATCTTTATGGCGGGAGCTACACGCAATTTGCGGAAATCCTGCCCGCACTGGGTATCGAAGTGCGCTTCGTGGATTCCAATCATCCCGAAAACTTTGCCAAAGTGATCGATAGCAAAACGCGCGGACTTTTCTGCGAAACCGTGAGTAATCCAGCATTGGAAATCACCGATCTTCAGGCTGTCGCCGATATCGCCCATGCCCATGGCCTGCCGCTGATTGTGGACAGCACTTTTAGCACGCCATACCTCACTCGTCCGATAGAGCATGGTGCCGACATCGTGGTGCACTCACTCACAAAATGGTTTGGCGGTCACGGTAATGGCTTAGGCGGAGTGGTCGTCGATAGCGGAAAATTTAACTGGGCGGGTGGTAAGCACCCACTTTATGACAATCCAGACGCATCCTATCACGGCCTGCGCTGGGGACATGATTTGCCTGCTCCGCTAGCACCACTGGCATTTATTCTGCGGATGCGCACCGTTCCACTGCGGAACTTAGGAGCCTGTATCGCTCCTGACAATGCGTGGCAATTTCTCCAAGGCATCGAAACACTGCCACTCCGCATGGAGCGCCATTGCTCGAATTCACTCTCTGTCGCGAAACATCTTCAATCACACAGCGGCGTCACCTGGGTGCGCTATCCCGGCCTAGAATCAGATCCTGAGTTCACCAAAAATCTCAGCTACTTAAAAGGCAAAGGCGGCAGCATGGTCGTATTCGGCATCAAAGGCGGCAAAGAAGCTGGGCAAAAATTCATCGATCATCTCAAGCTCTTCTCTCACGTCGCCAACGTCGGCGATGCCCGCAGCCTAGCGATTCATAGCGCTACGACAACTCACAGCCAGCTAAGCCCGGAGGCGCAAATCGCTGGCGGGATCGCGCCCGACTTGATTCGCTTGAGCATCGGCATCGAAAATATCACCGACATTCTAGCAGATCTGGATCAAGCTCTCGCTGCCGCTTCTGCTTAATGGGAAGGGTGGCTGGAGCAGCTACGTCATTGTTCCAGCCACTTTTACCGCGGAATTTTTTGCTGCTGCATTTCTGCATCCTCTCTGGCCATCAGGGCGATTTCGTCTTCATGCGAATGGATTTGCAGTAGTGCTTGAATGCCGCGCGCCTGCGCAGCAGCTTTTAAAAGACCACGAATCGCAGAGGCCGTGAATCCGTTTCTCCCGATTAGCATTGCCACATCTTTTTTCGTCAGGACGAGCTTAAAGCGCAAGCGGTCAGGTCCTAGTTCGGTGACTTTTAGCTGGGCATGCTTTGGTTCGTCGATCAGGTTTACAGCCACGTATTGAAGGAAATTTCTTAAGTGATTGATCACCGCTTGCAGCTCAGATTTATCTAATTTTTTTCAGTGATTTTTTCAGGCGTGGGCGGTTGATCTCTTGTGGGATCGCCACTGGTTAATAGGCTTCTGAAATCCCATTCGATGACTTTCGTCTGGGCGGCGCGACGCAAGAAACTCTTAATATCAATTTCTTTACTCGCCGTTTGTTTGATCGCTGGGAACACGTCTTTGAGTTCCCAATCCGCGACTTGGAGATTGGCAAGACGCTTAATTCGATCAGCGAGTTCGAGTTCGGATTCCTGAACTTTTTTCTCTGGGGCACTGCGAAAATCCCATTCAAAGACCTCGATCTCTCCAAATCGACGCAGGAAGTCAGTGAATTCTTTAACGCGGTGTGCCATATGATGATTTTGTGTTAGAAATCTGAATACTTCTTAACCAAAATCAACGAGGAACTCAAAACATCTTTGCATGAAGTTATCAGGCTGAACTCGTCATTTTCTCTGGAAATCCTCGGTTCGTGTCACATGGTCCTGCTGTGACGATGACGCGATTTCAGAAACTAGCCACGGCAGCATTGGTATCTTTGCTGATTCTCATGTTTGTCGGAGCGACTGTGCGTGTCACTGGTGCAGGTATGGGTTGTCCGGATTGGCCGACTTGCTGGGGTTGCCTCATTCCACCAACCAAAATCGAAGATGTAGATTTTACAAAACTACCAATCGAAAGTTTTCAACGCAAAGCAGCGCGCATGGGCCGCGATCCGGCGACGATTACCGCGGAGAGTCTACGAAAAGAATTTAACCCACGTCATGTTTGGACGGAGTTTCTCAATCGGATGACCAGCTTGCCAGTTGGTTTCTTTTCGTTAGCCACATTGATCGCGGCATTTTGGCAACGCCAAAAGCGACCGCTGGTTTTCTGGATGGCGTTTGCATCGATGATTACAGTTTTAGTCAATGCGTGGATGGGAGCGAGAGTCGTTTATAGCGGATTACAACCCGGCGTCCTTACGACCCACCTCGCATTAGCGATGAGTTTGCTCGGCATGTTAGCTTACTGCGCATGGCGGGGAACAGATACTCCGTGGCGAATCGTCATCGAGAAAAAGCCATTGGCGCGGCTACGACTCGCGGTGATTGTTTTGTTAGTCGTAACGGTGACAGAAGGAATCATCGGCGCGCAAGTGCGAGAATTGACAGACGAGCTAGCCAAAAAGCACTTGGACATGCCGCGTGAGACATGGACTGCGGAGCTGGAAGAATCATGGAAATATCTGGCCCATCGGAGTTTTTCATGGGCGGTGTTAGCTGCCACAGTTTGGTCTTGGATATTGACCGTGAAACATCGCAGCGGCGGATCAGGAAAAGTGGAAAAAACGGTGCTGGGCATCGTCCTCGCACAAATGGTGTTAGGCGTTGTGATGGCTCAAGTCCACATTTACTCATGGGTTCAAGTGCTGCATGTCGGATTGGCAGCGGTTTTACTCACGTTGATTTGGTTGTGGTTGTTTGGCCTCTCCCGGCCGAAGGCAGCAGAATCAGCCAATAAAAATTAGCGATTCAAACGGCCTAAAATCGGACTTAAATCTGTCGCAGTTTTTTCTGGCCATAATTCCCGTGGCGTAAAAATCGCGGTATCAAGCGCCCTGTGACAGGCACTATCTGGCGTTTCAGGAATGTTAGGAATTACGGACTGAATAATCTGCTTCGCCATTGCACTGTTTGCGTGGAGATTTTCGATCACGGTGTGAACCTCCACGGCGGCTTCATCTTCTTTCCAACAATCGTAATCCGTGACGAGAGCCATCGTCGTAGCAGCTATTTCCGCTTCGCGGCATAATCTAGCTTCAGGGCCGTTGGTCATGCCGATGATGTCAGCGCCGATTTGGCGATGCAGCGCCGCTTCTGCTCGCGTGGAAAAGGCTGGGCCATTCATGCAGAGATAGGTTCCTCCATCGTGGACTGTGGGAGCGATTCTTCGCGCTGTTTGGAAAAGAATTTCTCGCAACTCCTTGCAATATGGATCCGCAAATCCGACGTGGGCGACGATGCCATTTCCGAAAAACGTATGTTTCCCCGCTGTCGCCGTTCGATCAATCAGTTGATCTGGCACGACGATGTGACAGGGAGCGATTTCTTCGCGCAAACTGCCAACAGCACTCACTGAAATCAACCAACGCACGCCCAGCGAACGCAGCGCCCAAATGTTTGCCCGATGATTGATTTCATGAGGGAGCAAGCGATGCCCAACTCCATGCCGAGGCATAAAACAAACCCGCCGCCCAGCAATGCGCCCTGTGATGATCTTGTCCGATGGATCGCCGTAGGGTGTCTGGATCGCCCTCTCGACAATCCCTTCAAAACCATCGATCTGATAGAGACCACTCCCGCCTACGATTCCTATTGCTGGTTCATCTAACATCACTGCATGCATGATTGAAGGTTAAGTTCCCAAGCTCATCCTGGCAAGTTTTAGCGTGATGAGCTCAATCATAGTTCCTCGAATAAAGCCGCCACCATTTCCATGCATTTTACTCCTGGCATCACGCTTAAATCCATTTGATTCATGACATAAGCAAAGGAAATTCCGGATTCCGGATCGCCTAAACCGTGGCTACCACCTGCCCCTGGATGACCAAAGGCAGATAGAGATGGACCGTAAATCTGGCGAATTTTTTTACCAAACACATCACATGGGTCTTGTTGTGCACCGCAGGTGAAGGCCGTAGGACGCAGCAGAACACGGTCATCGCCAGAACATTGTTGAGTGGCCAGTGATTTTCTAACCATTTCAGAAAGGGGGCTTTCGATCGTGCCCATCGCAGCTTGATAAAATTTCGCCAATGCGGACGCCGTCCCTAGTCCGCCCAGGGCGGGAAGGCCAGCTGCCCACGCCCGTGATTCGTTCATTTCGTGAATCGCATGGAGGCCACGCGGAGAGGAAAATGCACGGCGCGTAAACGTCCCCTGCGTGGTGAGCTGCTGATAGAATCCATCCGCTAGATCAGATTTATCGGCTTTACCAGGATAGAGTCGGGCAACACGTGTCCATTCGCTTTCTGGCAAACCAATCCAAAAATCCAGTGCCAGCGGTTCTGCGATTCTTTCCTGCCAATAGATTCCTAACATTTTTCCCGTGAGCCGCCGAACGGATTCATCTGTTAGTGCACCGTAAGTCCGCGGGTGATAGCCATGACCGGAGCCTAGATTCCATGAGGGAATTTGCGCTTCGATCGCTGCAACGACTGCTGCATGATCGAATACATCTGCGGCTTGATCTAAAATAGGAAGCCCGCATTGATGAGAAAGCAGATGAGAAAATTTCGCAGTCGCACAGGAACTTGCAACTTCCCGCACGGCTGTCTCAGCTGAAAGACCACGGCTTTCTAAGGCTGTCAATAAAGTCGCAGCAGCTGGCACTTTCGTGGCAGAGTAAACAGGAACCAGCGTTTTTTCCGTCCATGGTCGCAGCTTTTCCCGCTCGCACCAACCTTGGCCTTGTGACAGCAGTTCAGCACCATTCCACCAAATACTGATAGACGCACCCAGCTCTCCCCGATCACGGAAATTCCGCTCGAAAACTTCTAGCACTTTACCTAACACCGAGGGACTCACCGCCATGCAGCTGTGTGCCTGATGCCACTTCTTTGATCAACACCGAACTGCCTCTAGCCGTCAATTCCACTTCCGGCTCAGCACGATGTGATGACCATTCTTCGATCACCCGAAATGCGACTGCCAGCAGCGTAGGTCCTAGAAAAACACCGACTAGACCAAACGCAAACGCGCCACCGATCACACCGCAAAAAATCAGCACAAACGGCATCTTGCTGCCTTGGCTAATCAGATATGGCTTCAGAACATTGTCGATTCCACTGATCACACCCGCTCCCCAGATCAGCATGAAAATGCCCATTCCCGTATGACCCTGGGCAAATAACCACGCCGCAGCGGGTAACCACACCAGGGGTGGGCCGAACGGGACAACTCCGAAAAAAAACGTTACTACACCTAACAAAATCGCTCCAGGAATCCCGGCGAACCAAAAGCCAATCCCCGCTAACAATGCCTGCGCGATCGCTGTTCCAATGATGCCATAGATCACTCCGCGCACTGTATCACCGGCGACCTTCACCAAGTGCAGTCCCCGGCTCCCCGCTAGGCGATCCGCAGCAACGGCTAAGCGATCTGACAGGATAGGAGCATCCCGCAAAAGAAAAAATGCCAAGAACCCACTCAACACAAGCTGTGTGACTCCACTGCCAACAGCCAATGTAATGGAAAGCAACCAACCCCAAGCCCAAGTCAAAAATTTACCAAAAATGGCGACGAAATTCTCCGAAGCTAAGGTCGTCTCATCCGTCTTTTTTTCTTCAAAATTTTCATCTGCAGGAACCGGCGGGGGCTCTTGCAGTGTAATCCCCTCTTCTCCTTCAATGACAATTTTAGGACGGGGCGGCACTTTCACTTCTTTTTCTAACTGATTGAGCATCCGTTTGCCGTCCTCAGTGTATTTCGACCAATAGGCGGTGACGTCCGCTCCCACAAAAGGCACTTTCGCCACCCATGGTGGCGCGACACTGGGCGCAGACATAAACCATTTCTGCGTTGCTTTCGCTAAATCCCTGCCATCTTGCGCAATGCTAAAACCGACTAAACAATCGGCCCGCCAGTGTGAGCGTAACGATCAACGTGACAAAGCAAGCCGCCAATGTCCGCGAGCCACGAAACCAACGTGTGAAAACCCGCTGCAATGGATGCAGCGAATAAGCCAAAATCATCGCCCACATCAGCGCCGTCATAAACGGCTTCAATACATAAAAACAGCCAACTAATAGCAGCATCAAAGCCAATCCGCCAAGGAGCGGCTCGATCTTTAATCGCTTATTGGGAGTTTCTAAATCCATCTACTGTTCTTACACTAATCAGGTTTTCCCCGATCCGCCAACGAGTTTACTGATGCTTCCCCAGATTTATCTGATCCACCACCACATCATGGCGAAACGATCAAACGCTCCGTCGTGCTATCGGGCTCGAATAAGAACCCATTTTCCTTATACGTTTTTAAACGGAAATGAGTCGCTGTGGAAATCACACCGTCCAGCGAGCTAAGCTTTTCCGAGACAAAACGCGCGACTTCACGTAGATCCGCTCCCACCACCACCACCATCAAATCGTAACCACCGCTGGCCAGATAGCAGGAAACGACTTGGTCGAAACGAGCGATCCTCATCGCCAAGCGATCAAACCCACCGCCGCGCTCAGGAGTCACTTTCACTTCGATAAAAGCAGAAACTGCCGTGTCGCCAGCCGCATCAGGATTGATCACAGCGTGGTAGCCCAGCACCGTGCCATCCTGCTCCCAAGCCGCTACTTTCGCCGCCACCGCGGCTTTATCACAAGCAAGAAGCTCAGCGAGTTCTTGATTACAGAGACGCGCCTTACGGCGTAGTAGTTGAAGCAAAGGATCGTGAGTCATGGAGAGAGATTGACGATGATTTCCCCGCAGGGAAAGCAATTCTTAGCGTCAGTTTGATCGACAGGGTCGGCACCCCAGCCAGAAGAATCTCTTTGCAAAAAGCCGCTGGAGTAGAACCTCAGCCCAGAAATGGGAATGAGTCTTTCTGAATTACAAGCGGAGTTGCCAAAAGGCGGTCTGTTCGGCGGCGGCACGTGGCGTTGGTCACCCGAGCCCTTCAAATTAAGCCCAGCGGAAGCACGCCAAATCATGGCGCTAGGCCACCCTTTGGCGCGATTTCAAAGAGCATGCGACACATTATATCGCCGCAGTGCTGCTGGAAAATTACCGACATGGTTGGCCGATTTGTTAGATTCTGGAAAGCCTGAGTGGCTGACAGAAATGCAGCGGCTCCCCTCCACCGCCCAGCAATTTCCCCGCGTCATTCGTCCCGATCTAATTCTGGCACATTCTGGTTTTTCCATGACAGAGCTGGATAGCGTGCCTGGCGGCATCGGCGTGACAGCATGGCTTTCTCAAGTTTATCAAAAAGCGGGATTTGACGTACTCGGCGGCCCAGATGGAATGATCAATGGTTTTCGCTCCTTGATGCCAGAAGGAGGGAAAGTGTTAGTCTCTGAAGAATCGGGTGACTATCGGCCTGAAATGAAATGGTTGACGGAGCAGTTAGGCCCAGCATGGCAAATCGCACCAGCAGAAAACCATCAACCGACCGGAGAAGCGCTCTATCGATTTTTGAACTATTCGATTGGCAGTCGATTTCAAACATAAGGGAGCTCGCGCAAAAAACAGTGACTGGAGAAATCACCGTCACACCGCCTTTAAAGCCACATCTGGAAGAGAAGCTTTGGTTGGCCTTGTTATGGTCCCCCCGCTCTTAAAAAAATCTGGGAGCAATCACTGCGCGGAAGTCACCTGCAACGACTGCGAGAGCTAATCCCATTCGGCTGGGTGATCGATCCCACACCACTGCCGCCACAAGCCTCATTACCTAGAATGGATGCGAACTCTTGGGAGGAAGTCGCTCATTTAAGCCAAAAAGAACGACAACTGGTTCTGAAAATCAGCGGCTTTCATGAAACAGCCTGGGGCTCGCGCGGCGTCTACATCGGCCATGATATGCCTACTTCCGAATGGTCTGATCGACTTCACACCGCACTCGATCATGCCAAGACACAACCATGGATTCTCCAAGAATTCCGCGAAGGGCGAAAAATCGAACATCCCGTTTTCCGAGACGACGGCTCCATCGAAATGATGCAAGGCAGAGTCCGACTCTGTCCTTACTATTTCACAAATAACGACGACGAAACTACATTCGGCGGCTGCCTAGCCACCATCGTCCCGGCAGATAAAAAGAAAATCCATGGTATGAGCGATGGAGTGTTGGTGCCGTGTGTAGTGGGTAAGCAAGATTAGATCCCACAGTCAGGCCCTCAAAAAAAGCTAAATTAAACCGCGAATTCTA
>JAAURL010000103.1 GCA_012032235.1 Akkermansiaceae bacterium
GTGGGTCATCACCTCTGCAGCGGAGCGGCGCAGCGTGAGATCGAGGAGAATCCTGCTGCCTGCGTCGCGAACGAGGCGTTCAGGATCTGCCGCGCCGCGCAAGTAAGCAGCGGGATCGGCGATGCGGAAATGAATCGGCACGGAAATGGAAAGGAGATCATCGCCTCCGCCGACCAGCGACATTTCCTCGTCTTCGTAATGGGCGCGCTCCCACAAAATCGGCTGGCCGGGATCGGCGCGGAAGCCCAGGACAGTCTCGTGGATTTTCCCAGTATCGACGCGGTGAATCACGCCGAGCGGCCATGGCAGGGAGAAATGGAATCCGGGAGACAGGATTTTCTCCTCCCAGTGGCCGGCTGTTTGGCGGACGCCGGATTGGTTCGCGCTGATTTCATGCAGCGAGCTGCCCAGCCATGTCACGACCAGAGCGGCGATGGCGAGCGCAGGGAGTTGGCCACGGAGCGCGGGCCACATCCACATTTCCGGGAGCTTTAGGGCAAAGGCGTCGTCCTGGGAGCGTGTGGCAGGGAAACAGGCTTGGCTGTCTTTTCCCAGCCAGTGGAAAAAGAAAAACGCACCGGGAGCAGCGAGTTCCTCCCAGTGGCGGCGCGGGGTGTAGAGGCGGGAAATGAGCTTGAAAAATGTATCCACCACGAAGATGGCGGCTAGTCCGCAGCAGGTCCACGCGAAGGCTAGCGGCAGCGGGATGGGAGAAAATCCGGCGGCGAGAAATGCCCCGGCTGTTAGGAAATGAAAGATGACGACCATCCGTCCCAGCGCGGTGAAAACAGCTGATTGCTTGATTTTTCCCAGAGATGCAAGGATGCCCAGAAACGCGCAAAAAGTCCCGGCGATGAGCGCGATGACTGGAAAGGCGGTCGGCAGGGTGGGGGATAAGTCTGGCTTGAAAGAAAAAATCCACGCGGTGGATGCAGCCAAGGCGAAAATGATGCCGAGCCAGGCGGAGCGCCGCGTCATCAGCGCTGCAAACAAGGCGAGCAGACCCGCAGCTGGCAGCAGCCAAAATGGTCCTCCCCAGATCGCGAAAGCGGCTAATAGAGCGGCTTCGATCCATAGAAAAATGATGAGCAGAGGAGCGCGAAACATAGGGTGCTTTGACAGGGGAAAACCGGCTGAGGATAGGACCCAGCCGGTTTTGTCGAATTCTTAATGCAGGGGGAGAGTTAGTTAGAAGCTGCAACAGACGGGCGCATAATCAACACTTGGCCGTCTTCCGCGTAGGCGGCTTGGGCTTGGGCCTTGGTCAGGACTCCGCCACTACCATTAGGGCAGTTGGAGCGCATGTAGGATCCAGCTTGAAGGTGACCTTGGACGTTGATGACGAAGGTGCCTGGTCCAAAGATGGCACTGGAGTCGATCACGCCGGAAGCTTCCCAACGACCAGCGGTGTTAGGCGCTGTATAAGTTGGAGCAACTCCTTGGTCGCGGCCTTGGGTGTAGGCATAGTTGAAAGTGGACTGGAGCTTAGCGGCGTAGTTGTTGTTACGATCTAGAGTCCATACACCGCCGTTGCGGGCGAAAGTTGGCGAAAACTGCGTCTGCTGGGCCGTTGCGATCTTCACAAACAACGATGAAGTCCTTGGAAACCGCGATGTTATCAATGCTGACAGGATAATCAGTCGTGCCGATGGTTCCCTGCGTGAAGATTCCAAAGCTGCCAGGAGCAGTCAATGGGCCAGCGCCATCAGGATCTACCAGAGATCCAACTGCGCCACCGGAGAAACTACCTGCTGGATACACGATCGTATCCGCATTGTAGACCACATTTAAAGTGCCGTTTGCGGTTGGATCTGTTGGATTCATCGTTACTTCATAGAGACGGCCGAGGCGGTTCGAGAGGCCGCCGCCAGTGGTCGCAATGAACATGCTGCGTGTCGGTTGCGCGGGATCGAACTCAGAATCTTCCACGCGGACAAAGCCGAAACCACCCTGTGCATCAGCTGCATTCGCTAAATCGGCTGAGTTTAAAGTAGCTGCGTTCGGGATTTCTACCCACTTAGTCGGCAAGCTGCCACTCGTGAAGGTTCCTTCGTTGTGTTGTGCATCGCGGCCAGCAAGGACGTAGATTTTCCCGTTTGTTAGACCGTTTTTATCCAAGACATTGGCAGAGCGGCGCTGCTTTTGGCCGACATACATGTAAATGTAGGAAGGGGATCCTTCGTCCTCGGTGCTGATGACCACGCTGAGCGCGTCGCGGCGAGGCTGGACCATCGTCGTTTCACGGGCGACACGGCCCAGATCGGGAGCGGTATACATTTTCCCGTCAGCGATGACTACGGTTTGTGATCCTGCCGCATCGTAGGTGCCTCCACTGGATTCCTCATTGGTGAGGAAAAGTGGGCGATCCATCCCTTGTTCTGGGCCAGCAAAGGAGCCAGAGCAAAAGCGGGTGAAGCCCGCAGCGTCGCCTTCTTGTGGAGGACGTGTTCCGAGCACTCCAGCAGCCTGGGTATTTTCAAGGAAAAGCTCCTTGTGGGCGACCGAGCCGTTCACGACGCCACCGTCGTTGGCCATGACAAAACGCGATACAAATGCGCCTTTGTAACGTGTGAGACCTGGGAATGGAGCAGTGTTGGTAGCACTGTTCGTCTCGTGAGCCACGAAGAGAATATTTTGACCCGAAACGCGATCCTTATAGATGCCCATCGCATCTGGGATGCCGCAAAATGCGAAATCCGTAGCGCCAGTAGGAGCAGTGCCAGGTGTGATTGGAAGGCGGTCACCCACGGTGACGATCGGCTCAAACGTAAAGTTTGAGGACGGTGTTGCTAGCAGATATGCAGACTCGGTGGTCTTGATGCCTTGAGCATGTAGGATGGATGCCAGCGAAAGACTGGCGAGTGCGATGATAGACGTTGATTTCATGTAGTTGTTTTTTTGTAGTAGGTGGGGAGAAAATGATTAGAGGCGACGGCGGCGCAGCAGAGCGAGAGCACCGAGTCCTCCTAACAGAGCAGCAGATGGCTCAGGCACGGCGATCGCGGCGATGCCAACACCGGCTCCGAAAGAACCAATCGAAGTGGCAGCTCCGGTGGTGGGATTGATCGAATAGAGCGAAGAGGTCAGCCCATCCGTGGAGAGCGAGGCAAAGATGTTTCCATCTGGATCGACGACTAAACCACCGAAGGAGGTGACATCGAGTCCCAGTGCACCTAGGATCGTGAGTTCGCTATTTACTGGGAAACTCGGATTGATACTCGTGGAAAGACTATCATTTACCGCATCGATTGCGAAAACCGTACCGAATGCAGGATCGATTCCTAAGCCAAAAACGGATGGCGTCCCG
Source organism: Akkermansiaceae bacterium (assembly GCA_012032235.1). Classification (GTDB taxonomy): domain Bacteria; phylum Verrucomicrobiota; class Verrucomicrobiia; order Verrucomicrobiales; family Akkermansiaceae; genus Luteolibacter. The sequence continues at coordinate 3,308 of JAAURL010000103.1, forward strand.
CCGCCTGCGTAGGCCAGATCCGCGTTGGAAAAAGGCGTTCCGCTGAGAGACAAGGTAAAGTTCTCTGCGTTGTCTCCACCATAGACAAAGTTATCATTGAAAGGATCATATGCGAATCCACCGCTGAAACTGGTAGGAGTAAAACTTGAGGAGATTAGCGTTGCTGCGCCCGATGGATTGATTGTGTAGATATTCGCGCTGTCATCGATACCCCACAGTTGAAACTCCCCAGGATTCACCCCAGGACGCGATGTTAGATTTAAAATGGAACCATTAGGATTCGGAGTGACTCCATCAGCTCCGAATAAACCCGTAATGATTGCCGAAGTTTGGAAACTAGCAGGTGCGGATGTGTCGAAGCTAACGAGCCTGTTGTCCGTGGTGACGCCAAATAAAGCAGCTGCGGAAACCGCAGGAATCGATGCTAAAGTGGCAATTGTAATGAGCACAGAATGATAAGATTTCATCAGTTTGTTAGATATAGATTTCGGATATATTTTGAAGAATATTACTAAGTTTCACCGGCTCGTTGTGTGCCGTAGATACATAGGAGAACAAACACATCATGCAACGTTCACACGAAGTATTCTTTGTGACAAAGCTGTCATGTGACAATTTCGTCAGACGTGATCTAGCGATAGTTAAATCTATATCTTGTGGGATATGAAAACTTAGCTCACGAGGGATTTTACAATGCGAAATGATGTGACAATTTCGTCACCTATTCTCTGTGCGTGCTCAGCATGGTCGCAATCCCACGTGGACATCCCTACCGGAAGGCTCATCGACTACTGATGGCTGGTTGTGACAGCCGTTCTTCATGACGATCAATTTTTTTTAAAAAAATCTTTCTACTTCAGAATGCGAACGACCACGCAGGAATCCGAATATGAAGCAGACTCATGCTCCTAGGGCGTTAAATTTCATCTACGAATCTCTTGTCTGATGGCAGTTCTCTCCTCATTTTCGAGTCCTCGACCATGAATCCATTCCGCGAAGATCTTGTTTCCCGCTCTCGTCCTGAGCCTTGCAGCATCATTATTTTTGGTGCCACGGGTGATCTGACTCACCGCAAGCTCATCCCGGCTTTGTATAATCTGGCCGTAGATGGGGAGCTGCCAACGGGAGTGAAAATCATCGGATTTGCCCGTCGGGAAAATCCGATGCCGAATTCCGCGCTGGACTGGATGAGCTGAACCGCAAAGTTTCCCGCTCCGGGCATGATGAGGAAATCTGGAAAAACTTCATCGAAACCGTTTCCTATCACACCTCTGAATTCACCGATGAAGCAGGCTATCGCAGCCTAGCGGAAAAGTTAGATGTGATCGATGCAGAGCGCGGCGGTAAGGGGAATCGCCTTTTTTACATCGCTTCTGCCCCGGAATTTTTCGATAAAATCCTAATCAATCTAAAAAACGCCGGATTGAATGAAGCAAAACCCGGCTGCTGGTCACGAGTGGTTGTTGAAAAACCTTTTGGCACCGATTTGGCGACGGCGAAGCATTTGAATGAAGTCGTCAACGACACTTTCCAAGAAAGCGATACTTACCGAATTGACCATTATTTGGGCAAAGAAACGGCGCAAAATTTGATGGTGTTGCGCTTCGCCAATGCGATTTTTGAGCCGCTGTGGAATAGTAAATATATCAGCCACATTCAGATTACTTGCTCAGAAAATCTAGGAATGGAGGGCGGACGTGGCGGTTATTATGAAAATCAGGAGCGCTCCGTGACATGGTGCAAAATCATTTGCTTCAGCTCCTCAGTCTCGTGGCCATGGAGCCGCCCACGGATCTATCAGCCGATGGCGTCCGCGATGAAAAAGTGAAAGTGATCCGCTCCCTGCGCCAGTGGGACACACCTGAAAAAGTCGCTAGAAACGTCGTGCGTGCGCAATACACTGCTGGCCACATTGATGGAAACGGCGTTCCCGGTTACCGCGAAGAAGATCGCGTTAGCCCGGAATCGAAAACCGAGGCCTACGTCGCAGTCCGATTGCTGATTGATACTTGGCGTTGGAGCGGTGTTCCATTTTACATCCGCATGGGGAAACGCCTCCCGAAAAATCCACCGAGATTTCCGTGCATTTTAAAGACGCGCCATGTGTTCTTTTTAACGCCCTCACTGGCGGTGTTCCCGGCGGCAATGTCTTGGTCATTCGCATCCAGCCAGACGAAGGAATCTCCCTACGGATGGTTTCTAAAATCCCAGGCACCAGCTTGCGGTTAGAACCTGTCAAAATGGATTTCCACTACTCGACGAGTTTTGGAAAAGGCAGCCCAGAAGCTTATGAACGGCTTTTGTTAGACGCAATCGCTGGCGACGCCACACTCTTCGCCCGCCGCGATGAAGTAGAAGAAGCATGGAAATTTATCGACCACATCGAACACGCTTGGCACCAGTCTAGCACGCCTCCGCCGATGGCGGAATTTGTCGCCGGCTCATGGGGGCCAAAGGAGGCGGATGAACTCCTACAACAAGATGGAAATACTTGGCGTAGACTGTGATGATGGCTGCTTGCCTCGGGCTGAAAAATCAGTAATATAACGACATGACTACCCAATTCCTGACTAATCAAAAAGGCAAGAAAGTTGCGGCTGTGATTCCAATCAAAGATTACCAGAATTTGATGGAGGATTTGGAGGATTTAGCAATGATAGCTTCCCGTCGTGATGACGAGACAATTACTTTTGAAGAACTTAAAGAAAAACTCATTAAAGATGGCCTCTTACCAGCTTGAGTTCTCAAAGCAGTTTCATGAGGATCTAAAAAAGATCCCTCCCACACAAGTGATTCGAATTGTAGCAGCCCTAGAAAAGCTTCGAGAAAATCCTACGGGACCAAACACGCGCAAGTTGGTGGATTGGGAAAATGGTTATCGACTCAGAGTAGGAAGTTACCGAGTTCTGTATTCAATCCATAATTTGAAGTTGGTTGTTTTTGTCGCACAAGCTGGCCACCGAAGAGACATCTACCGTTAATATGACCACCCTCACTGATACTATCCTAGAAGTTTGCCCAGAATTGGGTATCGAAGTTCCAGTCGCATCCATCGAGAAAGAGCTCCGCAAGCTCTGGGAGCAGGACGACGCCCGGACCAATGCTTCATTGATGAATCTAGTCGTCTATTCAGAAAAGCCGGATGCACTGCTGGAAAACTCTGCGATCGTTCGGAACCTGACTAGGGAGCACGCCTGCCGTGCAATCCTTGTCGCCATTGATCGTCATGAGCCACTGCCAAGTCTCAGAGCCTGGATTACGGCGCATTGTCACCTGGCTGATGGGCGGAAATCTGTCTGCTGCGAGCAGATCGCGTTTCATCTAACAGGGAAAGTCACGGGACGTTTTCGGAATACGGTTTTCTCGCATCTGAATTCTGACTTACCGCTCGTCTTCTGGTGGCAAGGTGAGCTTTCTGAAATCCTCACAGAGCGCCTCGTCAGCGTCATGGATCGCTTCATGATCGATAGTTCATCATGGAAAAATCCGGTAGCTTCCTTTGCGATGATCCAAGAAGCATCGCAGGCAAATCCAGACCTCGTGATTCAGGACCATGCATGGACTCGCTCATGGCAATTCCGCGTCGGCATCGCCAGTTTGTTCGACGATCCAGTCGCCCAGCAAGCACTGCCAGAAATTACAAATGTCGAAATCATTTACCATCCCGATCATCGGAATTCTGCCCTGCAAATGCTCGCTTGGCTAGCGGTGCAAGCTGGCTGGAAAGATGACGTTTCGAGTCCTGCCCTCGCCTTTATCTCTACCGCTGGCCAAGCAATTTCCGTCGCTTTGAAATCAGATTCTACTGCCCCGCCACTCTCCGCCGTCATGATCCGTGCCAGCCAAGTCGTTGTGCAAGTGACGCAAAAAGCGGGAGCATCCCACGTCCAGCGACAAGTCGAATCCGGGGCTTACAAAGCAACCTCACTTTCCCCAATCGACCCCACGACACCCGCGGAACTCGTCGCAGTCCAGCTAGCGAGAGGCGGGAAAAATTCTCTCTATCAGAAAATTCTGCCGCGTTTCCTTGAGATGTTAGGGAAATGAAATTTCACCCCACCATCGGCCTGACCGGGACGCCGCGTTCGGCGAAGTGCTGCTTTGCCTCGCCCACTGTGTATTTCCCGAAGTGAAAAATACTGGCGGCTAAAACCGCGTCGGCTTTTCCCGCATCTAATACATCGACCATATGATCCAGATTTCCCGCTCCACCGCTGGCAATCACTGGAATTCCAATCGCAGAAGAAACAGCAGCTGTTAGATCAATGTCATAGCCAGCCTGCGTGCCGTCGGAATCCATGCTGGTTAGGAGAATTTCTCCCGCTCCACGCCGCCAGACTTCCTTGGCCCACGCAACGACGTCGATCCCCACTGGCGTGCGCCCACCGTGAGTGTAAACTCCCCATTTTCCGGGAGATTCGCGTTTCGCGTCGATGGCAACAACGATGCACTGACTGCCGAAGGCTTTCGCTCCTTCATCGACCAGACCGGGATTCGTCACCGCTGAAGTGTTGATCCCCACTTTATCCGCTCCCGCCAGCAACATCTCCCGCATGTTTTCCACTGTGCGGATCCCGCCGCCAACCGTTAGCGGAATGAAGCATTTCTCTGCCGTGCGCCGCACCACATCCACCATCGTTTTTCGATTATCCGAAGAAGCCGTGATGTCCAGAAACACAAGCTCGTCTGCTTGTTGAGCGTTGTAGGCAATCGCACATTCCACGGGATCTCCCGCATCGATCAGATCAACGAAATTAACGCCTTTTACAACGCGGCCATCGGTGACATCTAGGCAGGGAATAATTCGTTTTGCGAGCACGGCACGTAGTAAAGCGTGAGATCGTTATCAGTCCAAGCAAAAGGAGTCCAGGTTGCTAAAGAGCGCTAGAGGAAGGTTGGCTGATGCTGTCACTCAACCTTCGAGGCGGCTTCGAGATCATCTCTTCGAATTTCTTCTTTAGCGCTGCGGCGACACGATCACTGTTGAAGCGCTTTTCTGCAAAAAGCCGACCTTTCTCGCCAACTGACTGACGTTTTTGCGCGTCCAATGCCATGATGATCGTATTTGCCCAATCTGATGGATCTATTCCCTCTGTGAAAAATGCGTTAATTCGATGCTCCAATGATTCACCAAATCCACAGCGGCATGTTAGGATGGGCTTGCTCATTGCCATCGCTTTCACCAAGCGAGATGGAAGGCGGTATTGATTAAACGTATCAGGAACACCTGGTGAGCAAACGATATCGCATGACTTGAGGATTTCCACGTATGCAATGTCATCTGCTATGCCAATAGCAACGAAACCACATGAATTATTCGCACTGAAGATAGAGAAATGCTTAGATTAAATGTTGGCTAGAATTAGAGTTTTTTCAACAGGCTGTTAAGCGGATCCAAACACTTCTCAACACTCGCCCGAGGAAATGCCTCGGCTATCAAACTCTAAACACATCTTTCATCCACTACCGCCGATTGCGCTGCCGCTTGAATTCGCGCTTTTCCTGTGTTGTTCAAGCCCAATTCAGTATTCAATGCGTTATGTACACTTTACTGGGTATAATGTGGGATACAAAAAATATTTTTATTGCTTGACGCGAATTCTTGTAGCGCAGAACGAAAAATTTATTTATTTTTAGTATACGGTTTATATGAGATTACCTATTCTACTCGCTTTGGCACTTCTTAGTGGTGTTTGTCTAAGTGTACAAAGCCAGAAGCCAGCCTCCAGTGTAAAGCAACAGTTATTTACAGTTTCGCCAAAGTCACACCAAGTCGATCAAGATCAACTTAGTCCAGAAGGAAAAGAGATAAGACTAGCGGCGGCTGCGGTGAAACAAATCGCTCTGGAAAAGATCTTGGTAGATGAGCATTTGTTTTCCAGCGTACCAAAAGAGAGCCGCCAACGTTTGAAGGACTATGCGATACGCCTTGCCACGGTTGAAAGCGCGCCTTCCGCCTGTTTTGCTCCAGACACACCTCTGGAAATTGTAAGAGCTCATCATCAAGTAGAGCAGAGCATCGATAGGGCTTTGTCCACAGCTGGCCTACCTGCAAGGCAACTCGATTCTCGCTGGACGAGCACGGCAACTGACGGAGCAGGTCAAAATATACAGGGGCTACCGGTGACACTCCGATGGAGCATTGTCCCGGACGGGACTCCGATTTCAGGAGGGTTTGGTGAACCTGCTGCTCCAAGCAATTTGCGAGCCCGCTTAGCTGCGATCTATGGTGGCACCACCACAGGCTTGGCGTCCGCTCAACCATGGTTCCCACTTTTTCAGGAAGGGTTTAACAATATAGCCGCCAACACGGGATTAAAATTTGTATACGAACCAAACGATGATGCTATTGGTATAACATCAGGTAATGCTGTTACTACACAAGGCGTTATCAATGTTCGTGGTGACATTCGTATCAGTGGTCACAACATTGACGGTAACAGTAATATCCTCGCCTATGCATACTATCCAAGATTCGGTGGTGATATTGTATTTGATACCGCTGACAACTTTTTCTCGGTAACCAGCAATAACTCAATCCGCTTCATCAATGTTTTGGAGCACGAAATAGGACATTCTCTTGGACTAGACCACGTTTGCCCGATCAATCAGACCAAGCTGATGGAGCCTTTTGTTAATACAAATTTTCGAGGCTCTCAATTCGATGATATTTATTCCCATCAGCAGAACTACGGAGATTCGCTAGAATTTCATAATGCGTCTAGAAATAATGATACATCAGTCAATGCGGCACCGTTAGTTGTCGTAGCCAATACATTATTTTCGAAAGAATGGCTAAGTATTGATAGCGGTATTGATACCGACTTTTTCTTGCTACCCGCCACGGCAAATCAGCTGCTAACTGTAAGAGTCATCCCATCAGACCCAGTCGGACAAGGCGGTTCATATTTGGAAGGACCTCAAAACCCTGACGGATCTTGCTCAGGTGGAACACTTTTCAATCCGACTAATCAGAATGATTTAATCTTGGACGTGTTGTCTGCGAATGGTACGACGGTGATCGCTTCCGCAACCGTTCAGCCAGCTGGGATTACGGAACAGATTTCTAGCTTTCGTTTTCCCGGCACAGGGAATTTTTTCATACGCGTCCGCGGTGGAGCTGCTGCGAGTGTTGCTCAGCTTTATCGGTTGGAAGTATTTCTGGGTGATGCAGTGCAAATCGACCTAGCTAGCACGAGGCTGGATGCCGAGTCTAACAGCGGACAAAATCAAAGCCCAGATCCGGGCGAGACGATCCGCTTTGGTATCACGCTGGTGAATCGTGGTTCACTACCAGCCAGTAACCTCAGAGCCACCTTGGCAGGGCCAAGTGGCACAAGGATGTTTTCAAGTATGGCAAATTACGGAAATCTGGCCGTAGGAGCTTCTGCGGAGGGGCTATTTACCTTTGCTATCCCTTCCCGCTTAGTGCCAGGGGAGTCAGCAAATTTCACACTGAATGTTTTAGACGACAATGGTTTTTCTGCAGCTCTTCCCTTTCCGATTTCGATAGGGACGAAGCCAGGTTCTCTGATTCTTCAAGACTTCGACTTCCAAGGGACCGTTCCCTCAGGTTGGTCTCAATCCGTTGTAGGTGCTGGGGCTGCTTGGGCCATTTCCACTACTGTGGCGAATAGCCCGAATAACTCTGCATTTGCGCCTTCTGTGGCAGCTGTAGGTGACGCATTTTTGGTCTCTCCCACGGTAACGGTGCGCC
>JAAURL010000104.1 GCA_012032235.1 Akkermansiaceae bacterium
GTCAAAGAGCTCGAGTGAGCAGGGATTTCGTGCGGGTAGAATTCATCGCAGATCCAAGTGATAAATTTCTCGCGAATTTGTTGATTCTCCACGAGTCCCGCGTAGTCATGCATGAGATCGAGATTTGCGGAAGCGAGATTGGTTTCTACGTTGGTGAGAACGTAGCTGAGGAAGGTTGAATTGGGCAATGCCTCTTTCAATTTCACAAAAGCAGCCGGGTCTTCGATTTTGAGGTTTTCTAAAGCGGAACCAACACCGAACCAACCGGGAAGATAAAAGCGTGCTTGAGTCCAGGAGAATACCCATGGAATGGCCCGGAGATCGCTGATAGAAAATCCCTTTTTCCCGGTCCGCCTGGCTGGACGTGAACCAATGCGAGAGTTTTCCAATGCATCAATCGGGGTGGCTTGACGATAGAACTCGATAAATCCGTCAGCTTTTAGCAGTTGTTGATAGGCTGATTGGCTGCTCTCTCCTAAGCGCTCCATGAAGGCCTCGCATGGGTCTCCAGTATAGGGTAAATGGCGGTGATGCGCAGTGGTGACAGCCGCGCCGGCCAGGAGGAGTTCGAGATTAAACGTGGCGTTCGCAAGATTTGCGTATTTTTGGGCGATGGTTTCTCCCTGCTCCGTCATCCGGAATGCGCCGCTCATGGCACCGTGGGGTAAGGCTGCCATGAACCAATGCGTGGGACCGGCTCCGCGCGAAATCGTGCCACCACGACCATGGAAAAAGCAGAGCTGCACTTTCGATTCTTGGCCGACGCGAGTGAGCGCCGTCTGGGCGCGCTGCAAGGCGAATTGGGCGGCTAGAATTCCGCAATCTTTGTTTGAGTCTGAGTAGCCCAACATCACCTGTTGGGTCGGAGAATTGCCATGTGCTGTCTGAGTCAGATGCGATCTCTCAGTGAGCGGATGCTCAAGAAAGGCGCGAAGAATGCCGGGAGAGCGATCCAGATCATCCATCGTTTCAAACAACGGCACGACAGGCAACGCGCAGACCAATCCGCCCGGACTCAGATCCATCAGCCCCGCTTCACGAGCGAGTAAATAGACGCCTAACAAATCAGAAAGCTGGCGTGTCATCGAGACGATCAGCGCGCCTAGGCCTGCGGTGCCCCATTCGCGGCGGTGGCGTGTCAGCACACGGTAGCATTCTAATACATTGTCGGCTTCTGTGCCGATGCGGAGATCGTCGTGCAAAAATGGGCGAGTGGATCGCAGCTCCAGATTTAGGAAATCCAAACGCTGTTGTTCCGGCCACACCGGGTAATTTTCTCCATCGGCTACGCCTGCCGCGACCAGTAATTGGCTGATCGCTTTGTCGTGAAATTCTGAGTTTTGCCTGATGTCTAATTTAGCCAGATGGAAACCGAAAATTTCCAACTTATGCCGTAGAGGGCGGATGGCATTTTCCTCTAACATGTGGCAACCCGCCTCTGCGAGTGTTCTTGAAAGCAGATCCAGATCATCGACAAAACAGGACGGATTTCGGTAGCCCGACTTGCCCTTGATTTGTTCGCTCAGGCGTAATGCCATGAGTGCTGTCATTTGCCGCCATGGTTCTTCCTCGTAACGATCTGTGATTTCGGCGATGCCATTACTGCCGTGTAGCATCTTGAATAGCTCGTCGATCCGTGCCTGAAGCTCTTGTGGGACTGGCGTGAGATAGCGGGAAAGTGTGAGCTGGGAACCGAGTTCTAACAATTCGCGTTGCAGGAGTTTGAAAGCCGAATGGCGCAGCGTTTCTAATGTTTTCTCAGTGACTGCTGGCGTGACTAGCGGATGTCCATCGCGATCACCGCCGATCCAGGTGCCGAATCGCAACCGTGGAATATTTCCCGCTGAGCGTAGCATTTCTAAAGGCAATCCGGCATCTCTCCAAGCCTCAGTAAAATGGATGTCTAGACGATTGATAGCCGTGGGGAAGAGATCGCGCAGGTAATGAGTGGCGTTTCTAAGCTCACTGGTGATATCTGGACGGACGAGGTGTGTTTCAGCAGTGCGCCACAAGGTCTCTAAAATGGTCACGACGCGTTCGCGGATGTAGCGGCGCTCCCGATCTGTGTATTTTGGAAATTCATTCCGCACCATTTCCTGGTAGAGCGCGCGATGCCGCTCCCGGACACTTGTGCGTTTTGCCTCTGTCGGATGGGCTGTCAGGACGGGCTCCACTTGCACGTCTTGCAGGACGGATAAAATCTGCTCTGGATTTAAACCGATTGAGCGAAGATCGCGGAGTGCCTGCGGCCAAAGACCACGGATCGAATCTGCGCCTAGGGCTTTTTCCCGCTCGCGGCGGATCTCTGCGGCGACGCGCTCCTCCACCATGTTGAGCAGTTGAAAGCCGATCGAGTAAAGCTGGGGAAGTCCTTCCGGTGCAGCTCCGGGTTCAGGCTCCCTTCCCGACCATGGCAAATAAGGAAGTAGCTCCTTTTCACCCGTGCTGGTAAGCGCCTCTTCCAAACAGCCGAGCAAATATTTAAGTCGCTCATCAATGAGATCAAAGCCCTCAAGCCGAAGCTTTTCACGTGTAGGATTACCTGCCGAATCTGTCATTTGTTCTGCGGTAAGAAAGCATGGATCGTGCCGCAAGCACAAGTAATACCATCTGGTGGAAAAGTGATGGAGGTGGCTCTGTATGGGATGCAGGTGAAGGACGGCAGCTCAGTCTGGGAGATTCTTAGGCGGTTTCACTCCAGTATCCTCTGTTTGTTCGACCCAGTCGCGCAGTCGTGTGTAAAGGCGTTTCAGTTCGGTGCGACTGGATGGATCTCCCGCTAAATTACGAATTTCATCGAGATCCGTTTTTAGGTCATAGAGCTCTAAGGCGGGAACATTGCCATTGAGACTTTGCGGATCCATTTCGGTGAGAATGCGGTATTGCTCCGGAAACTGGTCTTTGAATTTCACCGTCTCATCATAGGTGCGATTTCCCCAATTTTTGAATTGTTTACTGTCCTCATTCACTTGTCGCCATGGAGGTTCGATATTTTCTCGATAGATGAGTTTCCAACGCCCATCAAAGGCGCTGCGTTCTTGCATCCCGTGATCTAACGAACCTCGATGCGCGATCTCTGCGAAAATGAGTTCATGGCCTTTTGCGCCAGCTGTTCCAGCGAGCAAGGGCTTGAGAGAAATTCCATGGCTTTTCGGAAAAGGAGGGAGCCCGAGCAAATCCAACAAAGTGGGAGCGAGATCCAGTTCGCTCGCGAGGGCGTCGGTGCGGATGCCAGCTTGATAACCTGGCGCAGAAATGACCAATGGAGTCCGGAGGCCCAGATCATAAAGAGTCATTTTACCATGTTGAAAGGTCGGACCATGATCGCCTAGGAAAACGATGATGGTGTTTTCAAGATCTCCAGATTTCTCAATTGCCGCTAAGGCTTGACCGATCAGTCCGTCCGCCTCCTGAATACCTGCAAGATACTCTGTCCAATCTTGGCGCACCACGGGTGTATCGGGGAGAAATGCGGGTATTTTGACTTTGGCGGGATCAATTTGGATTTTGACTTTATCGCTATTTGGATAGGGACGGTGTGAATTGGGGATATTATAAAACAAGTGCCAAGGTTTCCCCGCCGTTTTTGCCTGTGCGATGAATTTTGTGACAGAAGCACCGTTTGGATCTTTGATGAATTCATCGTAGGGAAATTTCTCATTCGGCGACACATGCAACTTATGGGTGACTCCCTGATAGTAGCCTGCCGTGTGGAGACGCTCGATGAGAGTCGGGAGTTGCTCATGAATGCGCTTCGTCGAATGAACTGGATCCTTGCGCTCAGCACTCGTCAGCTCTGAAGCAGGTTTGTGAAAGTTCTGGGTGTTGTTCAATAACCCGTTGGCATGGCTGTGCATACCAGTGTAGATGCAGGCTTTAGAAGCAGAGCAAACTGGGTAGGCAACAAAAGCATTTCGGAAATGGACACCTTTTTGGCGAGCGCATCCATGCTTGGAGTTTCTAATCCAGGCGTGCCTAAAAAACCAGCTTGTGCTCCCTGATCCTCAGTAAGAATAAAGAGGACATTTGGCTTTGTGGCAGCGCTCGCAGGAAAATCAAAAATCAAAGAGACAGCCAGAACGACGCATGGAAGGAGATATTTTCGGATAATCATCAAATTAGGAATCACCTGGTTCCGAAAAGTCATACGAACATCCTCGCTGATTTCTAGCTTCTTATTTTCTCCTCCTGTGGCATCCCGAAAATTCAAAAACGCTGTGTGTTGAATCCGTTTTCTATTTCCTGTTTTCTATTTCCCGAGAAAGACTGCGGGAATGGAAGTGTTTGAAAAACTACAGTTGTGGATGGATCCAGTTTTACGGACCGGCCCAGAGGCGATGGCAGTGGATGAGTGGCTTTTAGAGACAACGACAGTTCCGATCTTAAGAATCTACCAGTGGCTGGGAAACTGGGCCAGCATCGGCTACTTCGGGAAAATCGCAGCAGCGCGTGCGACATTTCCCGATGTGGATTGGGTCCGGCGCTGGACGGGTGGCGGCATGGTCGATCACCGCTCAGACTGGACCTACACGATCATTGCTCCCAGTAGCGAGCCACTCGCAAGCTGGCGCGGCGCGGAAAGTTACCGCTGCATCCATGCCGCTCTGGCAGCAACTCTCTGTGAAGAGGAAATCCCCACACACCTCAGCGATGGCGCGGAGAAAACCGGCGCGGCAGCCTGTTTTGAAAATCCCGTAAATTACGATTTGCTCGATTCCGATCGCAGGAAAATAGCAGGAGCTGGCCAACGCCGTTCCCGGCAAGGACTGCTGCATCAGGGCTCCTTAGCGAGCCGGAAAATTTCCCCGCACCGAGGAGAAAAATTCGCCAACCAGTTGGCCACGAAATGGGAGCGATTCTCGTTTCTCCCGGATTCAGAGGACATTGCACGACGAACAGCCGCTAGATATTCACGGTTAGAATGGACTGAGCGGCGCTAACATCGGGAATTTTTCAAATTCGCTCCCAAAATTCTTGGCGCTTGACGGCGGGGCGGTGCCGGATTTGTTTCCGCCATGTTCCGCGAGGTCCTAAAATCGAAACTCCACCGCGCCATGATCACTGGCTCCGACGTGGATTATGAAGGCAGTATTGAAATCCCGACAGATTTGATGGCTGCGGCGGATCTGTGGGCGGGAGAAAAAGTCCTCGTTGCATCAATCACTACGGGAAATCGGTTGGAGACCTATGTCTTGGCCGGGAAGCCGGGAACCGGACACATCATGATCAATGGCGGTGCAGCTCATTTAATCAAAGCTGGCGAGCGTGTGGCAATCATGGCATTTGCTATTTCTGACAAGCCAGTTGCTTCCACCAATTTACTTTTGGATGACCAAAACAACATCGTTAGGAAAAGTCAGTAGTTAGGAAGCCAAAGTTGGACTGAAATGGCGTTGACCATGCGATGGGGGCATGTAATTTAACTTTTTATATGAAGTGCTGCACACAGGTTTTTACTGCCATTGCTCTTTTGAGCATCGTTTCCTGCGATACGTTTAACGCTCCGCTCAATACCAGTGGAAGCTTTGATCCGTTGCGCACCGCAGGTGGCGGAGCCAGCGGGCCAAATCTAGCAACGGGCCCTACCTACAGAGCAGGTCAATTCGTCCGTGCAGCATTGGATAACACTGCTTTTTATAAATCCAAGCCACGTGACGGCTCAAATGCGGATCAATTGCTAAAACGCGGAACCTCAATGAAAGTCGTTAGTTCCGGCAGTAGCTATTTAAAGGTAGAGCTGGACAGCGGAGATATTGGCTTCGTCCCCGTGGTGATGATCGAAGATGCCAACTCCGCGCCGCAACGCACCTCTTCTTCTCGTGAGGTTCAAGTATATCCACCACTGCCCAGCAGCTTCGATAGTGGGCCGATTCAGCCGCTTCCTCCCAATGATCCAGCAGGGGCTCCTCCAGAAGGCGCCATCCCAACAGTCATTGATCCAGAAGCTCCCGCTACAAGCACTACGCCACCGGTGGTTACTCCCACGACGGAAACTTTTCCAGCTCCCGCGCCATCTGTAGCGCCTGCTCCGGTCGAGTCGGCTCCTCTCCCGCCAAACGACGAAGAGATCGCAGCAGGTAAAGTGGAAACGCCTCCTCCTGCTCCGGTCGAGAAACCTGCTGGGCAGTAAGCCGAACCCATTCAATCGCTGCTGTGAATCGTATTTTCTCAGTCATTCCCTTATTCCTCCTCGCTGCCTGTGCTGGGCCAAAGGAGCCCCTGGTGGTGAAACAATTTACACTACGCGACCAAGAGCAAGATCGTAGAGGAGATCCGATGATCGCGATGGAGAAGGCCCGTAGATTGCACGGTGCTATCAGCTTGGAAGAACGACGCAAGAAGCTAGGCCAATACTACACCCTGGCTTGGAATGACTCAGCAAATAGCGGGCAAGGCGCGCCCAAGTTGGTTTTCCAATACCAGCAAGGAGCCACTGGCAGCCGCGTGAAGCGAATGACCACCAACTTTCCGGCAACATCGGTGAATGGTACTGCCGAGTTCGCTGTCATTGGTGACGACTATTTCAAAGGAGGGAAAGTGTTGGCGTGGAAGGCGATTCTACTACGCGGTGACAGGGAAATCGCGTCACAGCAATCTTACCTTTGGCGATAAGTTAGTGAATCATCAGATGGATGATTGACCAGCGGGCTCTCTGATTGTAAGTTTTTACGAATTTTCGCCGATCAATTGACGGCCTCTTTTTTGTGATTACAGAATGCCAAATTTTAGTCGGAGTCTTCGATGGATTCAGTTGGATCCGCACAGAAGGCAAAGGATCGTTTATGAATAGCCCTAGCGTGAAGGCTTTTGGCGAGGAGCGGATCGCTGCCGGTGAACGCATCCTCGTGGTTGATTTGGAAATTTGCGGCAGCATGGACTCCACCTTCATGGGCACGCTCGCTGGGTTAGCGACACGGCTGTCCGCTTGCTCTGACGGCGGAATGCAAATTGTCAGTGCTAGCAGCCGCAACCATTCATCGCTTCAAGACTTGGGGCTGGACTTTCTCATGGAAATCGATCCTCCTGAAGCTCTCTGGCGGGGTGACGTAGATAGAATCAGGCGTGAATTAAGCCCGCGCGAAATCGCGAAACCTGCTCACATCGAACGTGCAAGCCACGTTTTAGAAGCTCACCAGATCCTTGCGGAAACCAATGGCGAAAATGCTAAGAAATTCTCCTCCGTCGTTCAGATGTTAGAGGATGATCTAGCAGCAAAACAAAAAATCGCCGAAGAACGAAAATCGAGTTAAGGCTTTCCGTGCATCTAAAATTCTAATTCTCGCGAGATGCACTACATGGCTCCTACCTTCATTGCTCTTTGCGCCATCGCGATCATCGCCTTGGTGGTTGCACTGCAAAATCAGCGAAGGCGAGCTCATAAAATCCGACAAAAATTTCATGATTTCGAAGGCGAAGAACAACGCATGTTCGCCTTCCTCCATGATCTAGGTGAAGCCATCGAAGATGAGCCATCGCCTTCCGTGCTTTCCCGAATCATTGTCGATGGCATTGACAAAGTCGTCGTCGCCCGTGGTGGCGCGATCTATTTCCTGAATGCCGAAAATGATTTTCTCAATCCATCTTACATCTCCGAAGAATGCCCACCACTGATCGGCGTTCCCTTGGAAATTCGCAAAAAAGCCGAGAGTGATCCACGCGCTCTCGAAAGCCATTTACGCCTCTCCCGTGCGCCAGCTAATGAGGGAGTTCTGGGTTATTGTCTAACTGTTGGTGAACCAATCCACGTGCAAGACGTGAAAAACCACCCAGCATTTCACGATGCATTTTCACGTTATACCGATGATGTGAGCGCGTTGCTGTCACCACTCCGCCATGCAGGCAAAGATCTCGGCGTGTTAGCCGTAGCTCGCAATCATCAAGATGGAGATTTCACCGCTAACGATTTTGCCGTGTTTCGCTCCGTTGCAGAACAATCCTCCTTCGCGATCGGAAATGCTCGCATTCATCGTGAGGCTCACGAGAAGAGAGCGATCGAAAGTGAATTGAAAAACGCCCGCGAAGTGCAACGCATCCTGCTGCCACAGCAAGATCCTATTCTAAATGGCTTCCGCATCAGCGGCACAAATCTCCCAGCACGAATCATCAGTGGTGATTACTATGACTACATCGATCTGGGAGATGACAAACTCGGGATCGTCATTGCAGACGTGTCAGGCAAGGGCTTTCCCGCTGGCTTGTTAATGGCGATGTGTCGCAGCGCGTTGCGCTCCGTAGCTCCCGGTGAAAACTCTCCTTCTAAAATCACTGCTGCGGTGAATCGCCAGCTTTTTCCAGACATCCACGAAGACATGTTCATCAGTATGACTTACAGCATTCTAGATGCGAAAGCTGGCACTCTCACATCATCCCGCGCTGGCCATGATCCTGCTCTGCTTTATCGAAAGGAGGCAGATGCTACCGAACTACTGCGCTCGCCTGGACTCGCACTGGGTATTGATAGTGGCACGGTTTTTGAGCGCGTGACAAAAGATCATGTGATCGAACTGCAATCTGGCGATTGCGTGCTTTTCTATACCGATGGTGTCAGGGAAGCCGTGAATGCGGAGGATGAAGAATTCGGCATGGAGCGCATGGCAGAAATTTTCCGAAAAACTGCTCCACTAGGCGCTGCGGCCATTCTCACGCAGTTGCAAGAAGAGCTCAAACAATTCACGGGTGATGGCCCACAAATGGATGACATCACCCTTGTCGCTATCGAAAAACGCTAGCACTTGACCTCTCAGTTTCATGCAAATCAAATCTGCCGTCTTTCGCATCAGCGCCCGCGATTTAGCCGCGGCACCAGAATGGGACTATCCGGAATTCGCATTCATCGGCCGCTCGAACGTCGGCAAGTCGTCGATGATTAACATGCTATCTAACAAAAGCGATCTCGCGAAAGTTTCTGCCACTCCTGGCAAAACCCAGCTGCTTAATTTTTTCATCATCAATGATCAATGGTGCCTCGTGGATTTACCTGGATACGGATATGCCAAAGTCGCAAAAAGCGAAAAAATCAACTTTAACGAGTCTGTAGGCGACTATCTGGAACAGCGTGAAAACCTTCGCCGCGTTTTTATCCTCATCGACTCTCGCATTCCGCCACAGCAGATCGATCTCGATTTCGTCGCTTGGTTTGGCGATTGCGGAGTTCCTTTTTCGTTAGTCTTCACCAAAGCCGACAAGCAATCTGCGACGAAGATCAGAGTTGCTACGGAATCATTTCTTGCCCGCCTGCCGGAACACCTAAAAGGAGTCCCACAAATCATCGTCAGCTCATCGAAGGAGCGGACGGGTCGTATTGATCTACTGAAGTCGATCGCTCAAATGATCTAATCACTCAACTTTGATTTGTGAGCCGACTTTCATTTTTGAGTAAACAAGTGGCATCACCGCGCTGGGGCCGCGGATGCAGGCGTGGGAGGCAGGGTAGCGTTTGACGGGACCAATGTGGTGGCCCACACCGTCGTTGGTGAGACGCATCCAATAGCGCATGGGAGCCCCTTTGAATTTTCCGCCTGCCGGGATATTGTCCTGGGTGGAGTCTGCATCGCTATTTACCACATTTCCAGAAGCGTCTAGGATTTTGCCGTATCGATTGGAGCTTTTATCAACAATTTTTTCGAGGACGTGGAAAGTTCCCTTTGGCGTGGGGCGGCTTTTCGTGCCGGAGCAAATTGGATAGTCCATCGCCACTTCTTCGTTGTTCATGAGAAATGCGCGTTGCTTCTCCAGACTCACGACAATGTGGGAATTGCTGGGATTGGTTTGTGAAAGCAGCTCTTCATTTTTCCAAACAGAAGAGGTTTTCGGATAGTTCGGCTCTGCTTTAAAATGATCGTAGGTTCCCGCTGGGTGAGGATTGACGAACTTGGGCTTAGCCTCGGGCTGGCCCTCTTTTGCAATCTCCGTAGTTGGTTTTTGATTGGCACAACTGGCGAGGAATAGCGCAGCAAAAGCGGCGAAGAACTGGGTGCAAATTCGGGTCATTGGAGTCATAGCGGGAAATGTTGTCCGGCATCGGTTAAGGCAGTTTTTAAAAAAAAGCAACCTCCCAATGCCCTGAAAGTTCGAAGTTTGAATTACGCAGATCTTTGCTACTATCGCGGTGTGTCGCTGCTCGAACGTTTCTTAGATCCCACCACCGTCTCGCTGAAAATCTGTGGAGTGAGAACTCCTGGCGATGCGAATCAGCTGGTGGAAATGGGCGTGGATGCGCTGGGCGTGAATTTTTGGCCGAAGTCAAAACGCTATCTCGCGCCAGAAAAAGCGGGCTGGTTGCGGGATTTAGCGGATCAAATTTTACGTGTCGGCGTTTTTGTCAATGAAGATCCCGAGCTGCCGCTGCAACTGGTGCGCGATGGGTATTTAGACGTCGTGCAACTGCATGGCGACGAATCTCCAGAAGAGGCAGCTCCATTTCGCGCTGCAGAAGTTCCTTTCATCAAAGCAATCGGCGTGAAGACGCTGGCGGATTTAAAACGAGCGACAGATTATGGCGCTGCAGCCATTCTCCTAGATGCGCATGCTCCCGGGATTTATGGCGGGACGGGAGAAGTGTTTGATTGGGAAGTCGCCTCGGATTTCCGCAGGATGCATCCGCATTTGCCGATTTTGTTAGCCGGAGGGATCGTCCCGGAAAATGCAGGACTCGCCGCGATGAGTGTGCTGCCCGCTGCGCTAGATATTGCATCGGGAGCGGAGATTTCACCGGGAGAAAAAGATTTCCAAAAAGTTGCCGTATTTCTCTCGGCTCTACATCGTTGATATTCTTCCGATTTCAAAATGCTAACAGATTCCCACTGTCATCTCGCCTCTTACCGTTTCTCCTCCGA
>JAAURL010000105.1 GCA_012032235.1 Akkermansiaceae bacterium
GGCGGTTGAGGTCGCCGATGACGTCACCGACTTTTTCATCTGGGGTGAAACGTCGAGCTTCATCATGGGCTCAAGGATTTGCGGCGCAGCTTTAGGCATCGTTTGGCGATACGCGGCTTTAGCGGCGATTTCGAAGGCGATATTGCTGGAGTCCACGGCGTGGAAACCACCTTCGTTTAGGGTGACTTTGAAGTCCAAGCAAGGATAGCCAGCGAGAGGGCCTTTGTGAATCGAGGTTTTGAAGCCTTTTTCCACGGCAGGAATGAATTCTTTCGGAATGCTGCCGCCGACGACTTTGGATTCGAAGATGAAGCCGGTGCCAGCTTCGCCTGGCTCGATGGTGTAATCGATTTTAGCAAACTGACCGGAACCACCAGACTGTTTCTTGTGAGTGTAGCTGTCGTTGACTGGCTTGGTGATGGTTTCGCGGTAGGCGACCTGCGGTGCGCCGACGGTGACCTCGACCTTGTGGGTGCGCTTGAGGATGTCGATCTTGATGTCGAGGTGGAGTTCGCCCATGCCTTTGAGGATCATCTCGTTGGTTTCCTCGTCCGTTTCGACACGGAAGGAAGGATCTTCTTGGATCATTTTGCCAATGGCGTTGGCAAGTTTTTCAGCGTTTGCCTTGTCCTTTGCGGCTACGGCGATGGAGATAACAGGGTCTGGGAAAACCATCGGCTCGAGAGTCGCTGGGTTTTTCTCATCGCAAAGGGTGTGACCGGTTTGGACGTTTTTGAGACCGACAATGGCGACGATGTCACCGGCTTGGGCGGAATCGACTTCGTTGCGGTCGTCTGCGTGCATTTCCACCATCCGGCTGACGCGCTCAGTCTTGCCGGTGAAGGAGTTGAGGATAGTGTCGCCCTTTTTTACGGTGCCGGAGTAGATCCGGGTGAAGGTGAGAGCGCCGAACTTGTCGTCCATGATCTTGAAGGCAAGGGCGCGCAGAGGAGCAGCGGGGTTACTTTCGGCGAAAGGCCGGTTTCGTTACCTTCGGCGTCTACTTCTGGGAGTGGTTTGACTTCGAGCGGGGAGGGGAGGTAGTCCACGACTGCGTCGAGAACGAGCTGGAGTCCTTTGTTTTTAAAGGAGGAGCCGCAATAAGTTGGGAAGAATGCGAGGTCGATAGTGCCCTTGCGGATGCACTTTTTGACTTGGTCGATGGTTGGCTCGTTGCCTTCGAGGTAGGCTTCCATGAGGGCGTCGTCTTGCTCCACGGCGGTCTCAATGAGAGCTGCGCGGAATTCTTTGGCCTTATCGACCATGTCGGCAGGGATTTCCTCGATCTTGAAGTTTTCTGGCTGGCCGGATTCGTCCCAGATGTGGGCCTTCATGGTGAGGAGATCGACGACGCCGACGAAATCACTCTCGGTGCCGATTGGCAAGACCATGACCAGCGGGTGTGCGCCGAGGATTTTTTTCACCTGGGCGATGACGCGGTAGAAATCAGCTCCGATCCGGTCGAGCTTGTTGACGTAGATGACGCGGGAGACTTTGGAGTCGTTCGCGTAGCGCCAGTTGGTTTCGGACTGAGGTTCGACGCCGCCAGAACCACAGAAAACACCGACGCCGCCGTCGAGAACTTTCAGGGAGCGGTAAACTTCGATGGTGAAATCGACGTGTCCAGGAGTGTCGATCACGTTGAACTGGTGGCCTTTCCAGAAGCAGGTGGTGGCAGCGGATTGAATGGTGATACCGCGCTCTGCTTCCTGCTCCATGAAGTCCATGGTGGATGCGCCGTCGTGAACCTCACCGATTTTGTGAATCTTGCCGGTGAGCTTGAGAATGCGTTCTGTGGTGGTGGTTTTGCCAGCATCGACGTGGGCGAAAATGCCGATGTTGCGGTATTTGGATAGGTCCTTCATGGCGGATAGTGGCTTCTGGTTTGCGGGCGAGATTTCGCGCCGGGCGCAGATTCCTAGTCAGAGATGGAGTTTTGGCAACCCTAGAGTCAGTAGAAATGGGATTTTCTCAGTTGGATCCAGTGAGATGGTAGCATCGGCTCTTCCCCAGCTTTCTGATTGCAACCGCCATTGCCTTATTTTGTCACAACCGAAATCGGTCTTGGGCGGCGTCCATTTTCTAGATGGGGTAAACAGAATTTCCATGAACATGAAGACTCAGGACGCGATGGGTCGAAGATGCGATGATTCACAAAGTTTCTCCAAAACGCTTCCCAAGCGACTCGATCCGCCTAAGGTCCGCCCAGAACATACACATATGCATTTTTCCCGTATCCTGACTCACCCCGGCGGCTCGCATAAGGACGAATTTCTCGCCTGTTGTCTATTGCTGGCAGAAAATCGTGTGCCGATCATCCGTCGGGAGCCCACGGAAATCGATCTGGTGGATCCTTCCACGGCGGTGGTCGATGTCGGGCATGAACATGTGCCGGAGTTGGGAAATTTTGATCACCATCAGTTTCCGAAAGATCATCCACCGATTTGCGCGTTGAGCCTAGTGATGCAGCACCTAGGGGTTTATGAGGATGCGCGGGAGTTCTGTGATTGGCTGGAGCCTGCGGAGTGGTTTGACACGCGTGGGCCGGTTGATACGGCGAAATGGTTAGGCGTCCCCAGGGAAACTTTGTTCAAATTGAATTCTCCGATTGATACGACGCTCCTACGGCGTTTTGCGGGAGTTTCCGAGCTGCAACCGGGAGATGCATTATGGGAAGTGATGTTGTGGATCGGCCAAGACATGTTAGGCTATTTGAAGAATCTGCGTGAAAGGCTGAACAGTATCGAAAAAATCGCAGAGTTTTGGGAAATAGAAATGCCGGGCGGCAGCGTGAAAGTGCTATACATCCCGCGAATCGATTCGATGCAAGACGATCTATCATCTGGCTTGGCGCGGTTTATCGAATCGCGGCCGGATGCGAAAAGTGTCGTGGGCATGGTCTATCCAGATCGCCGGGGTGCGGGCTTTGGGCTTTCCCGGCACAATGATCACCCGTGTTTGGATTTCACCCGGATTCAGGAGTGTAAGGACGTGCATTTCGCCCATGCGCGGGGTTTTGTCGCAAAGACCTCAGCGACTGATCCGGCGAGGTTGCGCGAACTCTTGAAGCTGTCTTGGAAGTAGATTTGCTCTCTCTTTTAAAACAGGCACTTGCGCGGTTCAAAAATGAGTGTGAATCGTGTTTGTCACAATTACATCTACTTCCTTATTTGAAATAAACTCTCATGTTTGAAACTTTAACCGTCATTGGCCTCATTGTGCTAGCTGTGGCACTGCGGATGGCCAGGACGCGGTATGTCCGGAAGCTAGGAGCGCTCACACTACTAGGTGCTAGTTTTTATTTGTTTTATGCTGTCACTGGCAGTCTGTGCGGCGGATGTATCGGTGTGGCATTGTGGCTTTTTTTGCCTTGGGTCGAGTTGCTGAGTCGCATCCGGGGAATGCGGCTGCCGCTGGATAATCGTCTGCGGAATCGGGAAATTCCCAATCCATCCTTTTTCCCCAATGCGGTAGAGGCTGCCGCTGCGATGGAGGAGGTGGGCTTCGAACACGTCTCTGATTGTGGCTGGGAATGGGCCGGGATGCAGCAGTTTTTCCGGGTTTTCTGGCATCCGGAGGAACGTGCCGTCGCGGCAATTTGTCTCTGTGAACAGAGCGATGTGGCCTTCGCGTTTATATCGATCACTTCTACCGGCGTAGATGGAAAAGTCTGGCGAACGACGAATTTTCCTTTTGCGCCTACACTACAGTGCCCGCCGAATGTGAAATGGAATCATGTCCCGTGTGAGCGCAGCTGCTTTCACCAAATTCTAGAAGATCACCACCGATATCTGAATCGTCTGAATATCAAATCCAGTCAATTGATGGTGCCGGATCCGGAGGAAATTGGGAATACCATCGAGCAAGAAATGCGCAAGCAGGTGGATCATAATCTGGCTGCGGGTTACATCCGGCTCACGGGAGACGGCCATTTTCAATACTCCACGCGTGGCCTTTTTTTCCTGTGGGGGCAGTTCATTAAAGATATGGTAAGGCTTTGTTAGTCGTTTTTTATCAAGGCAGTGAGAATTTTATTCTCAAAAGCCATCTTTGGTTTTAAAACGCGCTCTCAACGGGAAAATCCATATTCGTGAAAATAATCAAAGGCGTAGAGTTTTCAGAGTCGCCACATCCTTGGTGGGTTGATCGCCTGATCAAGTGCGAATTCTGCCAAGTTAGGCTGCTGCTTGAAGCGAAGGATCCAGTAGAAGTTTTGGAGGACGCGAAAACTCCTGAGCACGAC
Source organism: Akkermansiaceae bacterium (assembly GCA_012032235.1). Taxonomy (GTDB): domain Bacteria; phylum Verrucomicrobiota; class Verrucomicrobiia; order Verrucomicrobiales; family Akkermansiaceae; genus Luteolibacter. Next base: position 4,244 of record JAAURL010000105.1, read on the forward strand.
ATGGTCCAGTTTAATTGTCCTACCTGTGAGCAGAGGGTGATGCATTTCAGAAATTCTCCGCAGGAAAAACAACTCGCAGAAGCCAAACCAGTGGTAGCTGCCAGTGATCCTCAGCCAGAAGCAGTGGAGAAACTGGAAATGCCACCTAGGAAGAGTTACGAATACCGCTCTCATGATTTGGGCGTGGAAACATTGATCTTAGATTTACCAGTTCAATCTGCCACCACGGAGCAAACTTGGGGAGATGCTGCTCAATCTCTCAGACCTGGCTTTTCTTGGAAATGGCCATTGATCTCAGCGGTTACCATTTTCTCAGGAATCGTGATGATGATGGTTCTTCCCAAGTGGTTGTCGCCCACTCCGCCGAAGATGAAGACCACGGTTCTGACAGTAGAAGACCCAAGAACGGAGTATGAGATCAACTTAGCCGCCAGCAAGGAGATGGAACTTCTCACCACCGCCTTGAAAGGATACTTTTCCGCAAAAACGATTGAGGAGATGTGCCAATATGTCCGACTGCCTGAGAGAGTCCGGCCAATGATGGCGACCTACTACGCAAAGAAGCCGCTCGTTCCGAATCCTATCGCTGGGAAATTGCCAGCACTAGAACCCTTACCTAGCCCGGAAGGTAGAAATTTCTGGGTTGCGAAGTGCGCGCTGAAAGATGGCCAAATCAAAAATATAGTGGTCGAAACCCGATCGAATGGCGAAGTCAAAGTGGATTGGGAAAATGCAACAGGCTATCAAATCATGGGATTTGACGAGTTTGCGGATCAACAGCCTAGGGAGCTACCGTTAGATTTCCGAGTGAACATCAAATACGGCAGTTACTATGCAGATGAGTTTTCCGATGAGGAGATTTGGCGCTGTTTCATGCTCTCTGCTCCCAACGCCACATCGATCATCTATGGCTATATCAAAAGAGATAATCCGCTACTCGGAGAACTCGAAGACTTGATTCGCCGCAATGGGGGAACATCTCGGCTAGGGATTCTCCAGCTTAAATTCCCCAGAGAATTTCAAGCGAAGCGCGCTGCGCTAATCGAAAAATCGTCAGCCCCGTCTGGCTCTATTTAGAATAAAAATCTAGATCGATCCTCGGGAAGAGTTCGCATTCTCACCAGTTGACGTTTTCGCCGCGGGTGTCGATGTGGGTGAAGCCGCCGTAACCGCCGACACCGCCTTTGAAAAGGCCACGATCCCGGAGATTTCTAGCAGTGGCAGTGACGAGAGAAGCTCTGACGGGAAATTTGACATCGACGGCGACATTCGCTTGGTGCCAAGAGTTCGCTCTAGCTCCACTGCAGCGCGAATTATAAGCTGGAGAGCGATAAGCAGAGATGATCTCCGTCTCGTGGATATTCATTTCTTGAGCGACTCGGTCTACCACACGGAGGGTGAGACCTATGCGACTCCACCACATTTTCGGCGGCAAAGTGTTCCAGACGGAGCCTTTCGATTTAGCGTGAGCCTGAACGACTGACAGCGGAGTGATGCTTTTTAATTTTAAGCTATTGATGTAGCGAACGTACTCAGTAAGGAGATTCCCTTGGCTTTGCGTCCATTCAGAAGGGAGCTCGGACAGGTCGATCTGGGGATTCGCTTTCCCAAAGTTGCTGGTGGATTTCGTCACGACATTCACTTTGGGGCCTCCTCCACGGGTGAGGAAAGCGCTGGCAGAACCAGAAGAAGCGATCAGTCCTAGACTTGCTAATCCTAATCCACTGATCACACGGCGGCGATCCAGCTGGGTTATTTCTTGAGAAAGTGTGGTGTCTGAGTCGTTCTTTTTTAAAATCATCGTTCCTTCAGATTTGGTAGGGTTCGGATTCAGTGAGTAGCAGATGTCGTGCCGATGCGCTTTCTGATACCCAAATGAAGTTCGGAACAAAGCAGACAGAGCGGGTGCCGCAAGGAAAAAAGACCTAAACGCTCCTGGCTACTCGTCATTTCCTATTCTGATTTTCTCGTAAAAATAGCCATCGTGAGTCCGGCAATCCCTGTAAAAATCAGGCCCCAGTCGCCGATGAGGGCGAAAAGGGAAAAGCTCGGTTTGAGAGGAATTTTTATTTCTGCTAAAAGTGAGCCCCGGGTGAAATGACTACCATTTTGATCGACGATGATCTGCGGAGCTCCCGTTTCTGGGTGCGCCGTCGAGCCAGTGGAATCCACCGCCGCGCTGATGCCGGTATTGGCGCAACGGAGCATCGGGCGGCGCAATTCAATCGCCCGGAAACGGGAATTTGAAAAATGCTGGGCAGCTCCGGCCGTTTGTTTGAACCAGCCATCATTGGTGATATTGACGATCACCTGCGGCTCTGGGCGGACGAATTTCCGGGTCAGCCGCGCCACGGAATCTTCAAAGCAAATCGATGGGATCGCGCTGATTTTCCTTTCTCCCACCAAAATCGGCAGCGGTTCTAGGGAGTCTCCCGCATTGAATGAACCTGTATATTCTGCTCCCGATTGCTGTTTGTAAATTTCCTTCAAAAACGGGAGCGAATCTACGAACGGGATCGTTTCGCCGAAAATTACTAAGTGGTGCTTGCGGTAAGTTTGCAGCGAATCGTCGGGCGGCACCACCGCCATGGAGTTGTAGGAACGGCCTTTTTCCTTGTAGGCCAGATATTCTCCTGCTGGTTCTCCCTCCAGTTCTCCCGCTCCGTAAATCAGCGTGAATTCCCCCGCAGTCCGGATTTGGGCCAATGTTTCACGATTGTTTTCAGGGATTCCACGGGCTCCCGAATCGGTAAAAAGTAATCTCCCGGTTAGCGCGACTTCTGGCCACATCACCCAATCTGGCCATTTCTCGGAAATTTTCCCATCGGGAGATTTCAGGGATTCCAGTGCTTTCAACGTTTCGTCCTCGTAGCCTTGGTGGGTTTCCAGATCGGTCCACAGCATTCTCGCGGCTTCCTGCGGGATATTGAGTTGGACTAAAAGCGTCCTCAGCCGGATCGACTCGACCTGAGATTCTCCCGCGATTCTGAATTTCCCGTAAAAAAATAGGGAGACCACTAACAGCGCGGCTACGCCCAGCGGCACTCGATTTCTCGCCATTTCCCAAACGACTGTAAAAGCACCGCCTGGAAAAACACCAGCATGAGGGAAAGCCCACCCACGCCCAAAAGATCCGCTCCTTGGGCCATCGTTCTCGTTTCATGAAATGCCACTCCCAGCGGATTCCAGCTAAATCCGGTAAATAACCAGCCACGCAGTAGTTCCAGTCCTGCCCACACGGCCCCATGGCAAAACGCCGTTTGCAGCACCGCTCCCGGACCGTTTCCCTGCGGGCGGAATTTCGCCGCAAATACTCCAAACAATCCCCAGTAAAGCGCCAGATAGAGCGATAAAATCACCACGCCTAACCAAGAAACACTTCCCAACCACTGAAACTGAATCAAGCAGCTCACGGCCCCGCCGATGTATCCGATCCCGAAACCCTTCCAGCCAGCACGTCTTCCCTGTAATGACCACAGCGCCCACAAAAGCGGCATCAGCGCCGCCCACGCCAACGCAGAAAAGCTAAATGGCACAAATAATCCCGCCACCAGCAGGCCGCTGATGACTGCTGCCACCACTTTGGATACACCACTTTTCATGTGCCAAACTTTCAACTAACTCCTAAACGATGCGCGGCGCAGGCGGTCCATGATGGCCACGCCTAGCCCTGTTTCACTCACCGGCTCGGCGATGATTTCATCTAAGCCAGCCTCGTCCAGCAGTCTCATGACATAAAATAACCGAATCGCCGCTTCTGCGAGTTTCCCGCTCCCTGGACTGAGGGATTCGATAATCTCCCAATCATGCAGCCCGACGTAGGCGCCTTCATCGTCTCCCGTGTAGCTCAGAAGGCCGTATTTCTTTCCCTCCACAGGCTGGAAATCGCTGGGTTTTTCTAAAAGAGTGAGCGGGGTGAGCGGGGCATAGTGACTGGCTAGCTGACCGGGAGCCTGCGGCGCGTCTGCTTTGATTTCCCGGACTTTCTCGACTTTGCCGAAGGCTTGCAGCTGCTCCTTCGTGATCGGTCCGGCGCGGTGAAGGCGGAAAATCGGCTTCTTGCCTTCACGTGGTTCGATGGAAATGATCGTGCTTTCGACGCCCTCACTGCATGCTCCCGCATCGACGATTAAAGGAATCCGACCTTCTAGCTCCTTCATCACTGCGCTAGCAGAAGTTGGCGAAATTCTCCCGAATCGATTGGCACTCGGCGCAGCGATTGGTCGGCCCAGCTCCTTGCACATCGCCCGGAAAACGGGATGCGCGCTCTGCCGAACAGCCACCGTCGCGAGGCCACTCGTGACTAAATCCGGGACGTCTGGGTGCTTCGGCAAAATCAGCGTGAGCGGTCCCGGCCAGAATTCTGCGGTGAGTTTGTTCACCGTATCTGCAATTTCAGCAGGCACGATCGCGACGTTTTTTAAATCTCCACGCGAGGCAATGTGAACGATGAGTGGATCAAACGATGGTCGCTCCTTTGCCGCGAAAACTTTAGCAACTGCCTCTGGGTTAAATGCATCTGCCCCCAATCCGTAAACAGTCTCTGTGGGGATTCCGACGATTTCTCCTGCACGCAGCAAGGCACAAGCCTCACTGACGGCTTCCTTCATTTCATCATCGGCTACTTGGAGAATTCGGGTCTCGGACACGCGGGAGATTTGGCAGAACCTCCCGCATCTGGCGAATCCTGAATTTCATAAAGTTTTCGCAATCTCCCCCACCGCATCCAAAAAGGAAGGAAAACGCGGCTGCCAACCTGTGGCACGGAGCTTTTCATTGGAGACTTGTTTATGCGTCCAGCCACGCTTGCGGTTCAGATCGCGCGGTCCGCTGGGCGGGAGTGGTCGCACGAAAATCTCGCTCAGCTTTTGATAGCACTCTCGCTGAGTCAGGGAAACGGAGTCTGTTAAATTAAAGATTTCCCTACTCGGTCGCGGCTGCAGCGTGGCCAGATGGAAAATGGCGCGGGCGGCATCGTCCCGATGGATTTGATTGAGAAAACGCCGTCCATCTTCCTCGATCACGGCCTCTCCGCTGAAGAATTTTTTCAACAAAACACTGCGTTCCGGTCCGTAAATCCCAGAGAGACGGGTGACGATTCCTCCTGCAGCCAGCACGATTTGCTCTGCCTCTAACAGAAGCTTTCCTGTGTCACGATCTGGAATTGCCGGGCTTTCTTCCGTGACGATCTCGCCATCCGTCTGCGCGTAAACTGAACTGCTGGAAGTAAAGAGCAGGGGAGTGGTCGGAAAATTTTTAGTTAGGTTTCTGCAACCATCGACATACACCTGCTGATAAGCCTCCGCTCCTCCGCGTCCCGATGCCGCACAATGCACCATGAAATCTGCCTGCGGCAATTTCGCCACATCTCCCGCATTTCCTACATCACAAGCCAACGCCGCATCCTCACCAGACCGGGAAACTGTCGCGACTTCCCAGCCACCGGAGAGAAATTCCCGCGTAATCGCCTGTCCCAGATAGCCGTGCCCGATGAGGAGGAGTTTCATAGTAGTAGGTGGAATTTGATTGAATAGTCCAGCGTGTATCATCCCACATTCACTGGCACCAAGGTCATCGTGTCGTTGCCGAAGATGTCGATGACCTTGACCGCCACGGTGTAGCGGCCGGGTTTGGCGTAGGTGTGGGTGACGGTGGTCATTTCCAGATCGCGGTCACGGCGGGTGCGGAAGCTCTGCCACTCGTTCTCGAAGATGTAGGCTCCTGTCCAGCGCTCCTCGAATTCCAGGAACTCGCCGGACGCGGCGTCCACCACGCCGGGCGGCTCGCCGTCCACGCCCATGGTCTTGGCCATCTTGATGATTTCCTTGCGGCTCTCGTAGTTGAAATCCACGGCCCAGTAATCGACCCAGTCAGTCCACTTTTTGGTGAGGACTTCGCGCCTGACGATGCCGTCCTTGTCCTTGGTGAATTTCACGAGTTGTCCGGCATCGCAGGCGACTTCGCTTTTCCCGGCCTTCAGCTCGGCGGTGATGGAGTCCACCAGACCCTGCGAGTAGTGCACGGAGAAATCCGTGAGCTCGATGCTGAGGGCGAGCTTGTTTTTTGAATCATAACGCGGTGTGGCCTCGACGTAGGCGATGTCGGCGAAGCGGACTTGACCTTTCTCCACGGCACGTTTGTCGAAGACTTCCGGCGGGATCGTCTTCGGGGCGATGTCAATGCCCTTTTGTTTGCTTTCCTCCAGCACGGCGGGGAACAGGCCCATCTCGAACTCGAAGGCGAGCACGTCCACCCGCGTCGCGCCGCGCTTGCGGCATTCCATGATGACCTCCTCCACGAACAGACGGCCCACCGGCAAATTGATCGGACCGACGACGACCAGCCGCCCGCCGTTCTTGCCGTGGAAAAACGCGGTGTCCGGCAGCGGCTCGGCGCGGTAGGCTTTCAGGATGAGTTCGCGGAATTCCTGCTCCTTGCGGGCGAGCGCCTGCTCTTTCTTTTTCCCGCTGAGCCGCCCGCCGACGTTGAGGTAGGCTTGGCGCTCGTAGCGACCGAGGTTGAGCACCTCGAAGGCCCGGAAATCCTTGCCCCGTCGCCTTCAATTCCCGCTGCA
>JAAURL010000106.1 GCA_012032235.1 Akkermansiaceae bacterium
CTCTAACAAAACCAAATGCCCTCCTGGATCCACGATTGAGATCACAATCTGCCAGTCGTTTTTCTTTGCTTCTTCCTGCGCGCCGCTGCGATTTTTTTTGCCTGTTCGAGTTGAATCGGTGCTCCATAGGGAGTCAATGGTGTTTGGCCAGTGAGCAAGGAACAAGTGGCGACGACAGCGGCGGCGATGGTGAGTTGAGTTTTCATGATATTTTGATTTTTAGGCGTTGATCAAACTAACAGGCAAGCGATTTCCCCAAGCGATGCTGACAAACTTCTGAAAATACAGCGTCAGATTGATTCCAAGCCAGTTCGATCACATGAAAGCACCCGCCGAGATGAGCAGGATGAGTGAGGGTTTGGAATTGTCGAAGTGCTATAAAATCGGGATTTCCTTCTAATGAAAGCAGCCAGTCGCGGGCTTGCTCAGTCAGCCATGAGCCCTGGGAAATGAAGTAAGTCGGCACACAGTTGATCTCCATTGCAGCCTCGGCCAATGCGGTAAAATCAACGTGTGCGGTGATGTCGATTTCTCCCGGAGCAGTTAGGGGATTCTCTGCGGCGCGGTGTTTTGAAAAGGTGCGCAAGGTGCCAGATTTACGATCTGGGTGATAGTACTCGGCTCGCGCAAATCCATAGTCTAACCACAGCAATAACCCTTTAGTAAGGCAGCGAGTGAGTGGTTCTAAGAACTCACGGAAATTCGTGCGAACTTCGGTGCGATAGCCTTCTTGAAAATCTCTCTCAATACGAGAAATCGTTTCTAACAGTTTTGTGTCTGAAATGGGATGATCATTTTCCCAAATAAATTCTCTCGATGAATCAGCGGTGACTTTGCATTCATACCAGTCGTTATTGTGCCACTCGATCACATGAAAAGGAAGTGCATCTAACAATTCGTTGCCAAAGGCGATCCCAGGGAGCGGTATAGAAAATAATTCACTCACTGTGGAAATGAACCGAACTTTTCCTGAGAAACTTTTGAGCGTTTTTTGTTGGGCTTCCCGCAGCAGAGGGAGAGGTTCTGGAATCGCATATTCCACAGCCGCAAAAGCGGGAGAATTCAGCCGCTCCATCGCGCTGAGAATATCTCTCGCTAGCGTGCCGTCGTGCGCTCCGCATTCGATGATTCTCCAGCGTGCCGGCGAGCCGATTTTCTCCCACTCGCTAAGAAAACGCCGGGCCAGCAATTCTCCGAAAAGTGGTCCCACGCTGACGCTGGTGAAAAAATCCCCGCTGCGCCCGACTTGGCGAGTTTCCCGGGCGTAATAGCCGAACCTAGGTTCATATAGCGCAGTTGCCATAAATTCTGGAAACGCAATCGACCCAGAATTTTTGATTTTTTGCTGCAAAATTGCCGTGCAAGCGAATGGGTTGCGGGGGGCGAATCGTTCAGATAACTTTCCGCACGATCTGCTGTCGGAAATGGCGGTGAAGAATCTGGATCAGACATGGCAAAAATTCAAAAATCAAAAGGGAAGAAGAGCAGCAGGCCTCGGTTCTTCAAGCGCAAAGGCTTTTGGTTAGGCTCTTTGTTGCTTTGCGTGATCGTTGGTTTGATCTGCTGGATCGGTGCGGAGTTGTATTTTAAAGAATTTCGTGAACGTGCCGCGACTTACGATCTAGAGCGCATCAATGACTTGGAGGAGCCGAGCTTAATTCTCGACCGAAATGGCAAGGAAATCGGCCGGATCTTTGTCCAAAACCGGAGCGTGATTCCGATTGAGCAAGTGCCGGAAACTTTCATCAAGACCCTCATCGCCGGGGAAGACTCACGATTCATGACCCACGATGGTGTGGACTACATCGGCATTGTGCGGGCGCTTTATTTAAATGCAAAAGGCAACACGCAAGGAGCGAGCACCATCACCCAACAGTTAGCCAGGAATGCCTACGATCTAAAGGGTGATGCGGTGAAAAGAAACGAAGGAACTCTCAAGCGGAAATTGGTGGAAGCCTTTCTGGCGCAACGCATCGAAAAGCGATACAAGAAGCAGGAAATTCTCGATTTCTATCTGAACCGGATTTACTTCGGCAGCGGCTTTTATGGAATCCGATCGGCGTCTCTAGGTTACTTTGGTAAAGAGCCATTGGCACTGAGTACAGTGGAATGTGCTTCGCTAGTGACCCTAATCAAAAATCCGAATCATCGGTCTCCTTTGAACAACCCGGACGTCAATAAAGACGGACGGAACTATGTGTTAGGCCGGATGCACGAAGAGAGATTTATCACCGCGGCGGAGCTGACAGAACTCCGTTCAAAGCCACTCGTCTTAAATCCACAGCCACTGCGCCGTGGCACTTCCCATCTTTACGAACGTGTTGCGGATGCTGTCGGCTATGCATTAGGCGAAGATGCATTAGCTTCTGGTAATTTTAAGATTCACACCACGATCCTCGCCGAGGCACAAGACGCCGCTTATAAAAAACTATTGGAAGTTCTGGAAGCGGCTGAAGCACGCCCGGATTACAAACATCCCAAGTACAAAGATTATCGTAAATCTAACAATAAGCCTGCGGAGTATCTTCAAGGCGCAGTGCTGATGATGGATCACGATACGGGTGAGGTTCTTGCTCATGTTGGTGGTCGTGACTACGCACAGGTGCCTTACGATTTTATCGAACAAGGTAAGCGCCCGCTAGGCACGGCATTTTTCCCATTCGTCTACGCAGCGGGATTAAGCAATGGCCTCACTCCTGCGACAATGTTAGAAGACGAGCCGATGGATAACCGCTCTGTCATGATCGGTGGACGTGAAGGGATCATCGGCGAATGGGGAATGGAAATCGCCTCGCCAACCTACAAGGGAAAAATCACAACTCGCGAGGCCTTGGAGCAATCAAAAATCGGTGCTACGGTCCGATTTGCAGGCCTAACAGGTTTAAAAAAGATTGTTGATAAAGGGATTACATTTGGATTCCCACTGGCAAAGGCAGAGCTGCTACCACGGCTCGCTGTCGGTTTTGAAGAAACCTCGATGAAAGAAGCCGTGCGTGCGATGTCAGTATTTCCCCGTGGCGGCCTGACACCCGTGGCAGAACTCTCCTACCTGGACCGCATCGAGAATAAGGACGGCCGTGTGGTCTATCGTCGCCAGCGTTCAGCAAAATCGCAAAAGCAGGTCATTGATGAGCCGGTGGCATGGCAGATTCACAGTATGATGGCTGGTTCCTTGTATCGCGGGAGTTCGAAAGGGGTTCTCGATGGTTTGTTGGAAAAACCATTCAACGGCGCAGGCAAGGGTGGCTCTACCCATGACTTCGCAGATACTTGGTTCCTTGGTTACAATAAGCGAGTCACTTGCGGAGTGTGGACTGGATTTTTAACAGGTAGCAGCATGGAGATTTATCCTGCTGCTTTTAGCCGTGATCTAGCGATGCCAGTTTGGCAATCAGCGATCAATGCTGCGACGCCGTCCTTCGGTGGTGGCAAAATGGAAGCTCCATCCAGCGTGATACAAATCCCGATTTGTTCCATTTCTGGGCAAAGAGCGACGCAGTTTTGCCAAGAGCATTATGAAGATCTTAGCACGGGCACGATTCGCTCACGCTCTACCGCGACTTCAGACTATTTCCGTAAAGAGGTGGGAAATATTCCTTTCTGCACCATGCACTCCGGTATCTCAGATGGTATTTCAGGAGGTAGTCTTGCGAGTTTGCCAGCGGTAGATGCATCACCGATTCATCCAAAACAGCCTGTGATCATTGGCGAAGATCCCTATCATTGTGAACTGCCCAGTTTTGCCGCCGTTTCTTCCGAAACTGGATTCATGCGCCGCCGAACGAATGTGTTAGATAGTCTCGATTTAGGAAATTTAGATGAATCCATCCCTCTAGCGCGTCCGAAGAGATTGGTTATTGAGGAGGACGAGTAGACAACGCTGGATCGGGAACTTGAAATGTCGTGTTGGCTGAAGGAGGCCGACACCGCTCTCAGGCAGGGACCGCTCTCCGAGCGGTCCATCTGAGAACTCAGGACGGCTCAGAGATCCGTCCCTGCAATACACCAGTCACGAATTCACCGATTGGCTAAAATCCAACCGAATGCGACTTCCGGACCAGTGGACGCGTATTGATAACCTCCAAATGCAAGTTTCTCACGAGCAAATGCAAATGGATTTCATTTTGAATTCTAAGCTGTGGATCATTGAAGTCCTAACACTTTCGGCGCGCTTGCATTTCCGAATCGATCCAAAGCGGTCACGGCGATGGCCTCTGCACGTGGGATGATAGTGCTTTTTGCGCCATTGGGAGTGATTTTGATGGTGCGCCATTTACCATCGATTTTTGCCTGAACGGCGACCTTTGCCGTGCTCTTATCCGCTTGCCAGCGGATCGTGGTTTCATCGCCTTGGGCAGAAGCGCTCACACCCGGAGCTTCGGGGGATGTGTTACTGACCCATGGCATCGGTGGGATGGCGGCAGGTTGGGTGTAGCTATTTGCGAGTTTCGTTGCGATCCCATCCTGGTTTTTCACTAGGCTTTTCGCACTCCAGTGAATGTGGCCGTTTGAGTGATTGCCGATTTTTCTGGAGACATCGATTTGGTTGGTGATTTCAGAAGCGGGACGCCCTGGGTCTTCAGATGAATTGATGCGGGATGTCGCGATGCCAGGCCAAACGGGGCGCGAGCCCTGCTGCCGCCACCAGCTGAGTAAGGTCGTGAAACTCTGTTTCTCGGGAGAAATCCGCCAATACAATTGTGGTGCGAGGTAATCCACCCAACCATTTTTGAGCCATTTGCGGGAGTCTCCCGCGAGATCCTCATAACTATCTATACCGGCCTCAATCCCAGCAGGAACGCCGGGGCGCCAAATCCCAAATGGGCTGATACCGACACGCACCCACGGTTTTTGCCGTTTCACGCTAGAGTATAGGTTGCTTACGAATCCATCGACATAGGCACGGCGCTGCGCGGGGCTTTTTCCATCGTTAAAGCGAGTCGCTCCCGAGGGGTACGGGTAGAAATAATCGTCCAAATGGACGCCATCGATGTCGTAGCGTTTCACGACATCCATGATGACACGGAGAGAGTGAGTGCGAGTTTGCTCGCTGGCAGGATCGCACCAAGTCATTGTGCCGTATTTGCGGGTTATCTGGGGATTCTTGCGAGTGATGTGATTTGCCGCGATAGATTGAGAATTGTTAGAAAGTGCGCGAAATGGGTTGAACCACGCATGAACTTCAATCCCGCGGGCATGGGCTTCCCGAATGCAAAAGGCGAGGGGATCGTAACCGGGTGATTGGCCCATTTTCCCTGTTAGATTTGCGCTCCATGGTTCGATGGATGAGGAATAGACCGCATCGCACTGCGGGCGGACTTGAAACATGACTGCGTTCATTTTTAGCGCAGCGAGTTTATCCAAAATAGTGCGTAACTGTGCCTGCTGGCTACTAGCGCTCAATCCCGGTGAATTCGGCCAGTCGATATTATAAATGGAAGCAATCCACGCGCCGCGAAACTCTCTGGCAATTACAGGCGGCTTGTCATTGATCGGCGCGTAGGATTGGGCCGAAACCACCGCGCAGCTCAGCGAGAAAATCATGGTTATTAAACGAATCATGCTGGGATGATTGCGCACAACTCAGCCAGACTTCAAGCGCAGTCCTGTAGCGAAAAATTTGATTAAGACTTTGTGAAACGGCGAGACACGCGCCGCCATACAAGAAAGACGATCCAGCAAAAGATCGCAGTGATGATGGTGTGGCTCAGAAAATGGGCACCTTTGAGTATTTGATAGACGCCCATCCATGTCCCCATTCCCAGACCGATCATGATTCCGATACCGCGGACTTTGCGAGTCGTTGCGAGTCCAGCCAGGCTCAGCAGGGCGAAGCCGCCACTGGCGTGCCCGGCGGGGAAACCGCGACCGGGTTTTCCTGTTCAATTCATCGGGCGCTCGTTGGGGCCATAGGTTTCGCAAACTTTTTTGTAAGCGTAGCTTCCATCGTAACGAGTGAGCTCGTATGGGCAGAAAACATTTGTGGTGGCTTTACTCAATGCGACGAGAGCAGGTGCCGTCGCTAGTGTAGCGATGACGACGAGTAACTCGCGGCGGCTAATATGGAAGCGGCTGCGGAATGTATGAGGGGCTAAACAAAGGCTGATTCCAGCTCCTGCGATGATCCATACCAAGGTTTTTGGCCCGGTGTAGAAAACCAACCTTTGAATGGGTTCTTTGGAATCGACCCACCACTTTTTAGTCGAATGATTGTAAAAGAAATCCTGTAGCCAAATATCGATGGCGGTGAATTCAAACAGCACGAAGAACGCAACCAGCAATGCGACTGCTGGCCAAAGGCTACGATCTAGCGAATCGCGAGCGGTCACAGTTGTTGGCTTACTTTTTTGTTGGGATCTTTGAGTTTTCCCGCTTTGAAAAGCCAGGATGCGCTTTGGTAGGAAACGATCGTATCGTGCAACAGGCTGGCTTTATTTTCTCGTTTCGCAGGAGTAAGTGCCCCCGTTTCTAAATCGCAATCGTAAAATGAGGATGGGCTTTTTGGCTTTAAAATCACCAGGCTATCTTTAGTGAGCATGGCCACTTTCTGATAGTTACTGATGAATGCTCGATTGGGTAATGAGTCCGCATTCGGTGCTAAGCGATCATAGCCAAAACTGAGTGTATCATCACTCCAATTCATCAAGCCGAAGACGGTGGGCATGACGTCGATCTGGCTGCATAGAGCGGTGATCTTTTTCGCCGGAACGAGCTGTGGATTATAGATCATCGCAGGGATGTGGAATTTGGTAACATTGAGTTCGGCTTTTCCCGCACTGCTGGCGCAATGGTCGGCGCAAAAGATGAAGATGGTATCTTTAAACCACGGGCGGTTTTTTGCGTTACGGATTAGATCGCCCACTGCCCAGTCTGCATATTTGACTTCTGCTTTTGGTCCAGAGTGAGGTTTCAGGCCGGGCTTACTGGGGAAATCATAAGGACGGTGATTGCTGGTGGTCATGCAAAAATAGTGAAACGGTTGGCCTTTCTCGAAAGCTTTGTCGGCCTCGGCGATGGTTTTGTTGAACAAGTCTTCGTCACACGCACCCCATGAGGTTTTGAAGGTGACATCGCTTTTTTCCCATGCGTTTACATCCATGATTTCGTGCTCCAGAAGTGGAGAAAAAGCGATTCATGTAGTCGAATTTTCCATCGCCGCCGTAGAAGAATCCGCAATCATATCCACGCTTCAGGAAAGGGGTGAAAGTGGTGACCAGATTCGTTCCTTCGGGTCGATAAAGAATGGATGCGCCGGGAGTGGGTGGAAGATTCAAAGTCAGAGCTTCCATGCCGCGCACGGTGCGGGTACCAGTCGCATAAAGGTTTTCAAAAAAGATCGATTCGTTCGAGAGTTGATCCAAATTCGGCGAGAGATTTTTGGTGTTCCCGGTGTAGGCCATCAAATCAGCACCAAAGCTCTCCATGCAGATCATCACGACGTTCCAGCGTTTTTCCGAGCCGCGGCCTTTGATGCTACGATGGAAATCTTCAGCGGACTGAGAGGACGCGGTTTCGTTCGATGTGACTAACAACCTTTTTGCATCAGTGAGCGCTTCGGATTGAGGAAGCGCTGGATACCAAGTGGTGTAGTCTAGCTCCATTTTCTTAAACGCTGCGAAGAATGACCAGCAGCCGTTTTTCGCGAGCTCGCTGTGGTATTGATTGGCGAAAATTGGCATGGATGATTGGGCGACAAACAGATAGGCGAGCCCGGCGAGGGTGATGCCAGCGACCGCCCCGGTGATGCGCTCAGTCCAAGTGCTCACGCCATTGACAGCCCAGGCTAGGATGCCTTTCTTGCGAAGCACCCAGGTCACTCCAGCTCCGATGGCGATGATGCCTAGCATGATCGGCCCCATCGGATAGGACTCGGTGATGTTTCCTAACACTTCTTGTGTCCAGATCAGGTAATCGACAGCGATGAAGTTGAATCTCACGCCGAATTCATCCCAGAAGAACCACTCCGAAGTCGTGATAAAAATGAGCAGGCTCACAAAAATAACCACTAAGCTAGTGATCAAAAACTGCGCAGTGCGTGTTTTCAGAAAACGTGTGGGCAAGACTAAACCTAACAATAACCAACAGGCGGCGGCGAAGAGTCCTGCGGCGATGTCGAAATAAGCTCCACAGAAGAAACTGCCCAGCAGCGAGAAGTTCCAGCTCACGTCACTGCCTGCTTTGATCGTGAGCAGCAAACGTGATAACAGAGAGATACAGAAAAATAGCCCGAAGGCAATCAGAGCGAGGCGTGCAGAAAAAGAGCGATAAAATAGGCGCATGAAATCAGGGAGTGGTGATCGTTGTTTGAGGTTGCCGAGGTTTTAGTCGGAAAATGAAACGCACCGTATAAATCACTGCTGCCGTAACGACAGCATAGCTGATCACGATAATGGCAACAGGCAGTGAATAATAGACGCGTCTCATCAGCACGGGAAACTTAGCCGTGCGAACATGAGAATTAGGTGAGAACGCCGAATTTTCCCAATCAGCTCAATTTCTCCGCACGCTCCATCGTGAGAATCATCACGATCCAGTGGTCCACCGTTTTTTTGAACGGAGAGTGTGGAGTTCATCGCAGCGGCTGCTTCTTGGCTTAAGGTTAACCCGATGCCGAGGTGCGTGGCAGCATCGCTGCGGGAAGTTTCAGCACGGAAGAGTGGCTCGAAAAACCGGCTGGGATTTTCAATGACACCTTTCGATTTGTTAGAAAAGTGCAGTGACACTTGTTGTTCGGTTAGGTATCCTTGGATGCGGACCTCGCTGTTAGGGCGGGCGTAAGCAGCAGCGTTATTGAGGAGATTGTTGAGAATGATTTTCACGAGTGTGGAATCACCCATTGCAATCATCGGCTCCGGTGGAAACTCGGTTTGGATGGTTAGTCCTGCTTGCTGGAAATCACTTAGGATTGGCGCGAGACATTCGTTGAAATGAGCGACGAGATCGATCTGTGATAGCGTAGGTAAAGTCTGTGATTGGCCGATGCGTGAAAGTGCTGTTAGGCGCTCGACCAGCCCACTGAGCTCTACGGCCGTTGTGTGGCAAGCGGTGAGATGTTTGGCGTATGCATCAGCGTCGCGAGGTTGGGAAAGGGCCAGATCGATCGTAGCGCGGAGCCCGGCGATGGGCGTGCGTAGTTCGTGCGCGGCGTGCCGAATGAAGTCGCGTTCGCGGTGACGAGCTACAGCGAGGCGGGCGAGTAGCGAGTCGAAGTTTTTGCTAGATCCGTGAGTTCATGGGGTAATCTTCCGGGTAAATCAAGCGCGTGGTCGAGCTGTTGTTCTGTTCGATTCTGGACTTGCTTTGTTAGGGAATTGATTGGGCGAAGGGAGAGTTGGATGACTCGGTTGATGAAAAAGTAACCGATGGCTAGGGTGAGAATGGTGCCGCAGCTGAGAATCCAGCGTATCCGATTGAGCTCCCGCTGAATCGGGCGAGCGTCGCGAGCGACGACGAGGAGGTGAGGTCGCGTCTTCGGATCAATGACGACACGATTTTTCTGCGGATTGATACTTTCATGAGGCGGGAGAAAGGGATAGATACGAAGGCCGATGGCACCGTGCGTGGTGATTGCTTTTTGGGAGCCGGATATCTTTAATCAGTGGTATCAGGTCCGGGCCGGAGAACTTTGGCAAGTTGTTAGCGCGGAGACCTGTTGAGCGTGTTGTCTGGCCAGTGGTTTCGTCCCAGAATTGGAAAAGCCCATCGTCAATCAGCGTATGGTTAGTTCCCAGCCCTTCCATCCACTCGAAGTTAATGACCCCATTGTCTAGCTCGACTTGGTTAGAAAGTAAGGCCGCTGTCTGCGTGATTGAACGGTCCAGTTCGCGATAGAGCGTGTGCTTTACCGTTAGATAAATCCAAATTGAAAGAATGCCTAGTAAGATGCCCACGCCGATACCGCTGTAGGTGATCAGTGAGCGCCGGATGGAGGTGACTTTCATGATGAGATTTCCTCCAGAATATAGCCGTGACCACGGCGAGTGTGGATCAATTCCGAAGAATGAACCGTGCTAATTTTTTTTCGCAAGTAGCCAATGTAAACATCGACAACATTGCTATTTCCAGCGGATTCATCTTCAAAAACATGCTCCCAGAGATCGGTTCTGGAAACGACTTCTCCAGTGCGATAAAAGAGATATTCTAGCAGTCGGTATTCTAATGCGGAAAGGTCGATGGGTTGATCGGCACATTTTACGACTTTGCGGATGGGGTCTAGTTCCAGATGACCGACACGCATGAGTGGATTTTTTTTCACATAACTCCGCCGCAGCAGTGCCTGAACGCGGGCCAATAGTTCCGCCAGTGAAAAGGGTTTTACCAGATAGTCATCGGCTCCGGCATTGAGGGCTACCAGCCGATCTTCTAATCCGTCTCGCGCGCTGATGACGATGATGTGGACTGGGTTTTCCTTTGCCCGTAGGCGGCGTAAAATTTCCATGCCGTCGATGTGAGGCAGCATGAGGTCTAACAAAACCAGATCATGGTTGCTGCCATCGGCAGCCCACAGCCCTTCATCACCAGCGGTGGCGCAGTCCACCAGATAGCCAGCTTCTTGGAGATATTGACTGATTGCATTCCTCAGCGGGGCATTGTCTTCGATGAGGAGGAGTCGCATTTCGCCAAAAATTTCAAATATCGTAGCGGGATCATGTGGAATTCAGATGAACTCGCAAGTCAAGGCTCAGGTCTTTTCAAATGACCATCGACCGAGTTCGCTCGGTAAAAGCCTCCGCGCAGCGCTCATTGAATCCGAGATTCGAAGAATTCCCGGCAGGATGCCGGAAATGGCACGCTGGAAGCATGCGCCCCCCGAA
>JAAURL010000107.1 GCA_012032235.1 Akkermansiaceae bacterium
CGTTGCTCCGCAGCAGCGCGGGAGATTTTTTTAATCAGCAGCGTGTTAATCCCGCGCCGTGGCTCGAAGGAGGAAACTCGTGCAAGGCCAGAATCAATCACGGTGCGGACTCCTTCGATGGTTAGCGATGTTTCCGCGACGTTGGTGGCAACGATGATCTTTGGCCGCTGGCCGGGAGAAATCGCGGCCTCTTGTGCAGCCGGTGAAAGAGCGCTGTAGAGTGGGAAAACGTCCCATCCTTTTGCGAGCGATCCATTTTCTAACAGCTCAATGGTTTTTCGGATCTCGTGAGTTCCAGGGAGAAATAACAGAATGTTTCCCGCATCTGGCATTGCCATTGCCTCACGACAGACGGTGACGATTTTCTCCCAGATCGGAGTCTCTCGCGGCGGCCCACCACGGCGATCATTCGTCGTAGGCCGATCTACACGATAGAAAATTTCAACAGGATGGGTGCGGCCACCCGCTTCCAGGGAAACTGCAGGAGTTAGATATTCCGCCAGTCCTGCGGTTTCTAGCGTTGCCGACATGACCACGACCCGTAAATCTGGCCGGGAGCTTTCTTGTAAATCGAGACAACGGGCGAGGGTGATGTCCACGGCTAATCGACGTTCGTGAAACTCATCGAACACGACAGCGCCGATATTTGTTAGGCTAGGATCGTCTTGTAGCCAGCGTTGAAAAACTCCATCGGTTAGAAAAATGATTTTTGAGTCAGCTCGATATTTGGTATCAAACCGCACTGCATAGCCGACTTCATTTCCCAGCGTGGCATTGCGTTGTTTGGCGACCCAACCTGCGAGCAATCTCGCAGCCATCCTTCTGGGCTGAATGACTAAAATTTTTCCAGAAACCTCTGAATCTGCCAGCATTCCAGGGATCGAAGTCGATTTCCCTGAACCCGTAGGGGCTTTTAGTAATACACGCGATTTTTCACCTGCCACGACAGCGGCATGGAGCGAATCAGCAATTTCAAAGACTGGTAACTGCACGCCGGAGGATGTGGCGAAAAATGAGAGCAGTGAAAGTGCAAAGACTTATTTTAAATCACTGAGCGTCTCGATCAATGCCTGCTGCACAGGAGGAGTTGTTAGGCTTCCTAAATGACCACCTTCAGCGAAACTTTTGACTCGTGATTTACCCAGAGTGGATTCCAGCCAAGCGATATCTCGCGGCGGGAGAAGAAAGTCGTTGCGATTGAAAATGACGCGGACCTTTTTCTGAGAGCGGAGTTTACTCTCGTAGGAACGGAGATTTATTTCGCGAGCAAAGTCCTGAATGGTGATGCCTTTTGTTTTGTAATAAGGAATCACAAATTTCAGGAAGTAATCACGGAACGAGTAGCTCAAAAATTTCCTGATAACATTTCTCCCGATTCCAATTCGATAAAGGTGTTTTTAAAACACCCATATCATTCCTGCTTTGGCTGCTGAAAATCGTGTCCCTCAATGTCAGCTGAAAGGAAAGCCCGACGATATACTTTGATTCGATCGCATCAAAAGGAGGGGTGCTGTTAGGTATCGGTGGAGCGCCGATCAGCTTTGCACCTTTGTGCAGGGTGTTGTTAATTCGATACTGTCGGTCTTGGTCTGACCATTTCAGCGGTGCATTGTAAAAGCTATCTACAACCTTCACCCCGTAATGCAGATCGACGGGAGAATTGATAGCCACGTAGCGATCAAAACGAATGAGGTCTGTGGAACTCTTATTTTCACCCGCAGCGATAAAAAGCGCCTGGTAGCCGCCCATCGATAACCCGACGAGTGCGCGTTTACCCAAGCGACCCGGAAACATTTTTTCTAACTGACGGTCGAATTCAGTATATTCAACCAACAGATCGTGGCAGTCCGTGGGTGGATATGCAGGTAGTTGTGAGGTGGAAGCATTTTCCATAAACTCGGGATGGAAAACTCCTGTGGTCGCGACAACGGAAAATCCGTTGTTATAAAGTGATTCCGCCTGCGCGAGAATTTGTGGCGAAAGTCGATGGGAGCTGAGGCCAGGAGCAACGTAGACGAGCGGTGCCTGCTGCGGCTGGATCCAGTAGTTACAAGCCATTTTCCTCCCGGTGGAAGGAATGCGGACGCTTAGTTTTCTCCCGCGTTCAGGAAAGTCTGGATTTTGGCGTGCTAGAGATGACTCCCAAAGTTTGCAATGTCGATGGGTCTTTTGGGCCGAAGGTTCGCCAATCCGGAGTCTTCCTCTTTGCATAACTCCAGATATACTTTACGCTGTCGTAGGCATCAGCCTCTGATTGATAGAGTCTAGCTGCTTGTTCAGTGCGCTGAGCGATTTCATTATAGGTTAGCCCTGCTGCCACCGGAAATGATCCTGGGATATAGCGTAATGGTTCTGCCGCCTTATCAGCTGCGTAGCCAAATGCACGGGTATCATCGCTAGGTCCTAAAAATGGTAGCATCACATAGGCATTCGGCTTCCATCCCCAGTTATAGAATGTCTGGCCGAAGTCAGCTTGTGATTTTGGAATGTTCCACTTGCTGGCGACATCGAAAAGACCACCTACGCCGACTGTAGTATTTGTTAAAAATCTTAGGGATTCATCACCAGCTCCTTCCCAGCGGCCTTGGAGTGCATGATTCACCAAGCGTCCAGGATAAGTGATGTTTCTTGTGAAATCCGTCACTGATTTTCGTGCGGGTTTCGGTATCACCGTTCGATACACCTTACTGGATGGCTGCATGACTCCTACGAGAATTCCCCGATTGACAGCCCACACACCGCGATTGATCGGCTCTAGAGGATCTGGAGTCGCATCAGGAAATAGTGAGCCATTTGAGGAAGTACGAGCCGTCTTTGTGACGGGAGAACATGCGGTGAAGAGGCATGTCACCGTGGAGGAAAGAAGCGCCCAACTTGAGAGGGGAGAGCGGTGCGACGTTCGGGAGCCACGCAATTTTTTAACGATCATTGATTTTTAAATTTTTGGAGATGCTAAGCCTATATATGAAATCACGCACCAGAATAATTGTGATTTTATGGTTTCATGGAGAATGACTCCGAATGGAGTCTGGGGAGAAAATCAAGTTGGTGAAAAGCGAGTGACATCAATCAAAGAAATGCGGTTGGTAGTGTCGGCCAGATGCTTGCCATCTCACAGCCTCCAAAACAGAACTACAAAGTATTCTTGACATCACAGCATCCTTGTAAAGCATGTATCCATGCAAAAAATACAAATACTCTTTCCCGATCCTCTCATCGAAAGGATGCGGAAGACTTCCGAACGGATGGATCTCCCTGTGAGTGAGATTGTCCGTCGTGCGACTGAGAGATGGCTGGATCGGATGCCAGAAGCACCACGGCGGAACTTGGGAGTCCCTACGGTAGATGCGGGCCGTTGTATGATGGCAGCTGAGAACATGAGAGATGCTTATTATGAATAGTCTTGATACGAACATTCTCATCTACGCCATCAACTCTGGCTGTGAAGAACATCCCCAAGCGAAGTTGGTCTATGAGTCCATGTTGGCTGATCCTAACAATTGGATTATTAGTGATCAGGTATTATTCGAGCTGTATCGCGGACTCAGAAACGGAAGAATACTCGAGCGTCCGCTAACCCATGGGCAAGCATTACATCAGATCGTATTTTTGCGTGAAGATGCAGGTGTGTTGCATTGCTCCTACGAGACAAGTTTCTGGAAAAAATTGACGGTGGGATTCATAGATACGTCGCGGAAATCAACTCATATTTTTGACAGAACATTGGGCATTACCCTCATTCAACATGGCGTGGATCATTTTTATACTCGAAACACGAAAGATTTCACGGAGTTTGGCTTCAAAAAACTCATTAATCCAATCGACGATTCAGTTTCGAAATAAAGGCGATAGTCGGTCAATAGGACGGCCCTAGGGACAATGAAACATCGAAGTTTGTAGATTGAACATTGAAAGAAAAAACCGTGGAAAAGTCGCGGCGCGAGCGATCCTCAGAATTTTGATTTTCCTGCCTACAGGGCTTTACCTGTGGCATTCAATCGCTAGTTTCCGCAATAGCGAATGACGACATTGGAAACGGAAAAACTAGATACCTTGCAAGCGGTGGAGCTGGCGGAAGGTGTTGAGATCCGTTTGCGAATGGCTGGGCCGGCGTTGCGGGCGAGTGCTTATTTCATTGATGTGATCATCCGCCTAGCCGTGATGACGGTGGGCGGGATTTGCATGGCGATCGCGGGGATCGCAATCGGTCCGCAGGTGACACAGGGATTGATGCTGCTGGTGTGGTTCTTGATGGATTGGCTTTATCCGGTTTTTTTTGAAGCAGGAAAACGCGGTGCAACACCGGGAAAACGCGTGATGGGGCTGCGCGTAGTGCAGGCGACTGGTTCTCCGATCACGCTGGGGCAGGCAGTGGTTAGGAACTTTTTGCGTTTTGTGGATGGAATGCCATTTTTCACTTCGATCTTTGGATTGGCCAGCTGTCTAGCGACGAAACGGTTTCAGCGATTGGGAGATTTAGCCGCAGGCACGGTGGTGATTTATGATCGGATTCCGCCGCAGCCGGTGATTGCCTCGCCGCCGCCGATCACTGCGGTGCCGCTCCCTGTCGGCCTAACCGTAAATGAAATGAAAGCGTTGGCATTATTTCGGGAGCGATCGGGGCTGTGGTCAGACGGGAGACGAGCGGAAATCGCGGATCAAGCCGCGGTGCTAAGTGGTGCGACGGGAGCGGCGGGCGTGAGTCGGCTGATGGCGATGGCGCATTGGATTCAGGAGAAAAGGAGGGAGCGATGACGGCGGGAGATTTCGAGCATCAAAACGCGGCGCGGTGGGCAGAGTATGAGCGACTCGTGACGCTCATAGAGAGCGGCAAAGCAGGAGCAGAGGCGGAAGATTTACCGCGTCGGTTCCGAGAGCTGAGCTTAGACCTTTCCCTCGCAGAATCCCGAATGTATGGCGGGAGAATCGCAGAGAGATTAAATCAATTAGTGATCCGTGGTTATAACCTGATCTATCAGACACGACGCGGGAGCTGGGAAAATATCGTGTCATTTGTGGCGGTGAAATTTCCACAAACCGTGCGGCGAGAGTGGAGATTGTTTTGGCTATGCAGTGCGGTTTTCTGGTTCCCATTTTTCGCGATGATGCTTTCTGCGAATCATGATCTCTCCTGGGCGCAGGCGACATTGGGAGCAGAGGGAATGGCGTCCATGGAGGAAATGTATGGCGGGAAAGAAGAACAGATCAGTCATTTGCGGGAAAGGTTTGGCTCCAATTTCATGATGTTTTGCTTCTACATTCAGCACAATGTGGGGATCGATTTTCAGATTTTCGCGGGCGGGATGTTAGCGGGAATCGGGACGATTTTTTCCTGATTTTTAATGGGATCTATCTGGGCGCTGCGGCTGGCTACGTGAATCATGTGGGAAATCCGGAGTCGTTTTGGACATTTGTCGCAGGTCATTCATCGCCAGAGCTGCTAGGAATGATCGTGTCTGGAATGGCAGGGATGCGTTTGGGTTTGGCGATTGTTAGGCCGGGGCGTTTACCAAGGTCGAAAGCGCTAACAGAAGCGGCAAAGCAGGCGTTGCCTTTGATTTACGGTGCTGCGCTGATGACGACTTTTGCGGCATCTATTGAGGGATTTTGGTCAGCATTGGTTCTCCCGTCTGCGGTGAAATATACGGTCGGGGTCATCGGCTGGGCGTTATTTATTCTTTATTTTTTCCTAGCAGGAAGGAAGGTTGGCCGTGCGGCTTGATGAGGTAACGGCGGAGATTCGTCCGCGCAGTGATTGGGAAGCAGTGGACCTGGGCTTCGCGATGGTGCGGCGAGATTTCTGGCGATGCCTAATCGTTTGGTGGATGGCGATGGGAATTCCGTGTGTTTTAGGTGGCGTCGTGCTGTGGAATTATCCGGCGGTTTTCCTGATTTTGTTTTGGTGGTTGAAACCTGCGGGATCGCGAATGGTCCTGCTACAGGTAAGCAGGCGTCTTTTCGGAGAGCAACCATCATGGAAGGCTATCTGGCGAGAGCTGCCGAAGGCGTGGTCACGGAGGTTTGGTTATCGATTCTTCGTTGCGAGATTTTCTCCCTGGTTGCCAGTGACTCTGGCTGTCGAGGATCTGGAAGGACTGCGTGGTCCAGCTTATAAACAGCGCTGCAAGCAAGTGGTGCGTCGGGGAGAGTCGGTCATCATGTGGCTTTATTTACTCTCGGAACTGGCTAGCGCGTGGATAGCAATAGGGATTTTTTTGCTCATCATCGCCTTAACTCCGCAGGGGCAAGAGGGATGGCTACAACAAGCGATCGAATCCTGGGATCCTGAAATTCCCTATCAGATTCCGGTGATCCTCACACGAATCGTTGCCGGATGTGCGATGCTATCGATCAGTTTCGTGGACCTTTTTCTGATCGGTGCGGGGTTTGGTATTTATATCAACAACCGCACTTGGCTGGAGGGATGGGATGTGGAGCTGGCCTTTAAAAGATTGGCGCAGCGTTTGGGGAAAGTCGCGATCATCCTCGTTTCCCTCTTGATGATTTGCCCGTCTGCACGTGCCGAGGAAGTGGTGAAAACTCCCACGCAGGTCATCACGGAAGTGAAGGCGGACGAAGCCTTTAAGGTGCACAAGGTGAAAGAAAAAGTGCCGAAAAGTTCTCCGTCAAAATCTTCAACTTCTCTCCCACCTGATTTACTAAGAGCACTCGGGATGATCTTTTTGGTAAGCGCGATTGCTCTCGTAGTCGGCTTCATCGGTTGGTTGTTTTGGAAATTCCGCCACGTTTTCATGCGGGCTGGTTCTGGTGTGAAAGAGGAGCGCCTAACATCATCCGCCAGAGTGGTCATGGGCATGGAAATTTCTCCCGAGACTTTACCCTCAGATATTCCCTCCGCCGCATGGCAGCTCTGGCAGCAGGGAAAAGCTCAAGAAGCAATGAGCCTGCTTTATCGTGGATCGATATCCCGGGTGATGGAGCTGGGTCGGTTAGAAATTCAGGAATCCGACACTGAGGGTGACTGCATGAGACGCGTGGAGGAAGTGGGAGCTTCGGTATTCCCCGACTATTTTCGAGGCATTACGGGGACATGGATTCGCATGGCTTACGCAGGGATCAGCCCGGCAGAAGCGGAAATGCAGCGGCTTTGTCAGCAATGGCCATTTGGTGGAAGGAGGGCTTCGTGAAAATTTTCTGGCTACTTTTCCTATCAATTTTCCTGACAGCCTGTAACGACTACACGGAAGAAGAGCGAGAAATCGGCTACAAAGGAAAAGCCCGCATTAATCCATGGTTGGCCGCAGAGAGATTTTCGCAGTCATACGAAGGAGAAGTGAAATCTCTCGGATCTTGGGAACCACCGGAAATGGCCGATTCCATTTATTTCATTCCAGCGTCGATTCTGAGTAATGAAAGTTTCACTAGAAGGGTGGAGTCTTGGGTGAATGACGGCGGCCATCTCGTTCTACTGATCCAATATGCGAACGCGGAGTCCAGTGATTGGTCCGAAGCAGAGCCTGAGGAAAAAATCGAGCCTGTGTTGATCAATATGTTAGATCGAGCCGGAATCACCCTCACAACCGATGGCATTTCAACCGAAGCCGCGAGTGCATCTCAGATCGATTTCAATGAAGAATCGTACCAAGTGAATGCAAAATCGAGAGCCAGCGTGAAGACTTTCGATAGCGAGCCGGGAGTTTTCGCCTCAGTGGAAAGTGGAGCAGGTCGGATCTCTGTTCTCACCGATGCGCGCCTTTTTCGTAACCGCTGGATCGGTGACAATGAACATGCGGAATTTCTGGATGCATTGATTCAAGCATCAACCTATGTGGGCGATATCAGCTTTATCCGTGGTTCTGGGCTCTCTTTGTGGCGGCTGATTCGGAAACATCTGTGGTCCGTGTTGCTCGGGCTGTTTCTCCTAACACTTTTGTGGCTTTGGAAAAATTTCAGCCGATTTGGTCCTATGGAGGCCGCGACTGATGGCTCCACTTTGAGAGGTTACGATCATCACCTCGAAGCACTGGGAGATTTTCAATGGCGGTTAGATCGTGCGGTGGCTTTACTAACTCCGCTGCGGGCGCAAATCGTAGAACGCGGCCAGCGAGTCAGTCTGCGCTCCGGGCGACGCGACGATGATTTTTTCCAATTTCTAGCAGACCGTGCTGGCTTGCCTAGGGAGAGAGTTTTCCGCGCTCTCGCAGAAGCTGCTCCCGCTGATTCTGCCATCTTCGCTCGCACCACTGCCGATCTCCAACGTCTGCTCCAAGTCCTCCACTGATATTAGATTTATGAATTCAGATCCCTACGCCCCAAGTTCGCCCGAGACACACATTTCCGATTCTCTAGCCCATTTGATCCGAAAATGCGGGAGCAAATTCGCAGCGTGATTCTGGGTCAGGAAACCGTCATCGAGCAAGTTCTGGCCGCGCTCCTCGCGGGAGGACATGTTTTGTTAGAGGGGAAGCCGGGGCTTGGTAAAACGCATCTGGTGACCACGCTGGCGCAGACCTTTGGCGGCGATTCTGCGCGGATTCAGTTCACCCCGGATCTAATGCCGTCAGACGTCACGGGCTTCCGCCTTTTCGACATGAAAAGCCAGACTTTTCAATTACGGCAGGGGCCCGTGTTCACCAATCTTTTGTTAGCCGATGAAATCAATCGTGCTCCGGCCAAGACGCAGTCGGCGTTGTTAGAAGTGATGCAGGAACTGCAAGTCACCATCGATGGGGAAACGATAAAGCTTACGCCGCCATTCATGACGCTGGCGACGCAAAACCCCGTCGAACACGAAGGAACTTACCCATTGCCAGAGGCACAGTTGGATCGATTTATCATGAAAGTCCTCATCGATTATCCAGTTCGTGAAGCGGAATGTGAAATCGTGAGTCGCGCATCCGGAGAAAGCGCAGGAGCTTTCCGCAGCCAAGTCTCAGTCGTCTGTGGTCCTCAGGAAATTGTTGCTGCACAAAAAGCCACAGCCCTGGTGCAAGCCGTTCCCGAAGTCGTTGGTTATGCGGTGGCGATCGCCCAGGCGACTCGCGAATCACGCTCGATTTCTCTGGGAGCAGGAACGCGTGGTGCGATTAGTTTAGTGAAAATCGGCAAAGCGTTTGCGGCATTGGAGGGCAGGGGATTTGTCACACCGGATGACATCAAAAGCGCCTCGCTCCCGGTTTTACGGCACCGGGTGCAACTCACGCCAGAGATCGCCATCAGTGGGCAGGATGTGGATGATGTGCTGCATGCCATCGTCGATAGCGTTCCTGCACCACGCTCATAAAATGGCACAGTGAGTAGTCATGATTTTCACGGCCTGATCGCGCTGGCAGCTTGAATTCGCGTAAGGACTTCTGTAGGTCTAGGCTGATTCTTTCAAAGTTATTTCGCCCAATAGTTTTGAAAGTCTGGGGGGGACACCTTAAGAAGATTTGACATCAGCCAGCGTTCACTGGGTCCCGGCAGGCAGGCTTGTAGCTTATCGCCGAGATCATTCAATCGTTGAAATCTCCGCAGCGTCGCGACGATGCCTTCAGCAGCGACTAGGTTTGGCCGTCCCATTTCTTCATCGCGACCGCTCGTTTTGCCAAAATTTTCGTTCGTCGAAATAATATCTTTGAAATCATCAGCTGCCTGATAGGAAAGCCCGCGCAAAAGAGCAAGCCGATCGAGCAGGTGAATTTCCCTCGAGGTGCCGCGCCCGATGATGGCTGGCAGCACCAACGTCAGTCGCAGCAGATCACCCGTTTTTTTCGCAGCGATCCCAGAAACTTCTGCGGCCGTTTGCCCACTCCGCCAACCGCGCAAATCATGAGCTTGCCCGCCGATCAATCCATGAACGCCCAAGCGCTCATCAAGAAAATCATTTGCCATGATGCGCCGCTCAAAACTCGCATGACTGATGCCACGCCACAACATCGCGTAGCCACGATTGATCAGCGCTAAAGCGGCTAGAGTTGCGATTGATTCGCCATAAACCACATGAATACATGCAACACCACGACGCGTCTGAGCATCATCCATCGCTGGAAAATCATCAAAAATCAACGATGCAGTGTGCAGATACTCGATCCCACAACTCACCGCTCGCGCCGCTTCTTCCGCCACCCCCATTTTAATCCCGACGAAATACGCAGCGATCGCGCGCACTAATGTTCCGGGTCTCGCCAATATATCTTTTAACGCAGCAGCCAAGCGCGACTCTACACGATCCAAGTTGCCCATTCCGTTAGAATAGCTGCTTGCAATCATGGCACGAGCACACTGAGAACGCCTCTGCCACCAAACATCAGGAGTCATAAACTCTTTGCAATAAATCACTTCACCTTCCCGACGATGTGAAAGCGGATGACCAATTTAGGATCAACCGTCATCACCATCATTGAGCGAATCATTTCAAGGCCGAAGGTTTTATAATCAATCGTCACTCGACCATCAATCGTCATATTCGCTCCCTCACGCGCCACGGTATAAGGAAACGAAATCGTTTTAGAAACGCCGTTGATGGTCAGCGTTCCTTGCGCTTTTCCGCCTTCAGGCTTTTCGTCCCAAGCCTTTACGAATGAAAAAGAGCCTTTCGGCTTTCCACCGCCGAGCCATTTGATCATCTCGGCGTCACGCTTTACATCGGCAGTTTTCAGATCCGTGAAATCCCAAGTAATACTCAGCGCTTCAGGTTTATTCGTCGTCTTGTCACCCGCAGCCTTGCAGGTAAATTTTTCTAGAGTCCCTGTAAATCCATGACCAGTGGCCTTGGCATCGACTTGAATTCGGCTGTTGCCTTCATCCACATCGAGAGTAGCGGCTTGTGAGAGTGCTACAGCGCAGCAAAAGCAATAGGCAGTTTG
>JAAURL010000108.1 GCA_012032235.1 Akkermansiaceae bacterium
CATTGAGAAAATCCTCCGGAGTGAGTCGATGAAACGGCTTTAAAGTGATGCTCCCAGGGAAATAAATCAGACCATCCAAGATCGGAGGTAAATCTAAAGTAGCGGGATTTGCCGCATCAAAAGGTTGCACTGGAATCCCAATTTCCCCCAGTGGTCCAGCTGTTCTGGCTGCAGCGCTTATCGCATTTCCTTGTGATTTCAACAACCGAGCGGCAGATAACCCAATTCCTGAGTTTCCACCAATCATAAGGATATTCCGTGACATGCCCCAAGTTGGGCAGCGATGGCAAGCGCGCAAGAGGCGTATTTCGTTTATTTTAAATCAATTCAAAGAAGAGCTAAAATCATGATCCACGCCACTTGCACGAGTTTTTTCATGAACTAGCATCCGCTGTCATGAGGAATCAGCAGGTCATCATCAAAACAGCATTGGTTCTTCTTTGCGTCTGGGCTTGTGTCTGGGCGGTTCGCTCCTATGCAGGCTCTAAAAAAATCACTGCGGAAAGTGTGAACCGCGCGATTGAGGAAGCTAAATTTTCCGATTGGTCAGAAGAAACCTCTGCGCCTAGTCCCGCAGAAGCCAAGAGGCGGGAAAAAGAGCTGGAAAAGGTCGCAGCTCTCGTCAATCGGCTCGATTTTCAAGAGCGGGAGAAAAACCGCGCAAACAGAGCTGGCGAAGATTTCTTCAAAAAATTATCTCCCGCTGAGAAAGGACGATTCATCGATTTAACAGTGATGGAATCGATGAAAAATTTCATGGAATCACTGGATACTATGAAGCCTGAGCAGCGCAAAAATTTCGTCGAGCAAGGTTTGCGAGAAATTAAAGAAGGCCGCACCGGGGCTGATATGGCCAGAGCGGATGAGCTAGACCCGAATTTATTAGAGAAAATCAGCCAACAAGGAATGCGTGCTTATTTCGATAGCGCCAGTGCGGATACCAAGTTGGATTTGGCTCCATTGATGGAGGCGATGAACGAAACCATGCAAGGTCTCCGCGGAAATGAATTCGGCCCACGACCATGAGAAACCATCGCGGCTTTACCCTAACGGAAATGATCGTGGTAATCGCGATTGTCGCGGCACTCGCTGGTATCAGCTATCCAGTAGCGCATTCCATGATCGCAAAATCACGTGAATCCGCGTGCATTGACAAGCTTCGCAATCTGGGCGTGGCATTGCAGTCATCGATTGATGATGCAGGAGGGCAATTACCAGACCTTAAATCGGCACGCTCCCATAAAAACGAAGACGTGCCTGTGTTAGAAACCTTCCTGCTATCCTATGCCGGATCTGAAGAAGCATTTCATTGCCCAGCGGACCGGAAGGAATTTAAGAAAACCGGCTCTAGCTATCTGTGGAATAGCACTCAAAGCGGAAGATATCTTTCACAGCTTTCATTCTTCGGGATGAGTCAGCAGCTTGAAAAAATCCCACTGATCACTGACAAGGAGTCGTGGCATCCAAACGAAACGAATTTCCTATATGCCGATTTGAGCGTCTCCCGAAAGGCCCGATTTGAGGTGGGCAATTAGATCCCTAACATCATGCTTTGCGCAAACGGTCTTTCAAAAAACTTTGGTGGTAAGCCAGCACTTACCGATGTCTCATTTCACGTAAAACGAGGGGAAATTTATGGTTTGTTAGGCCATAATGGAGCCGGAAAAAGCACCTCACTCGGGATTATCCTAGGGATGGTCATGCCAGATCACGGTGATGTGACTATTGATGGGATCTCCGTGATGAAAGATCGATCAAAAGCACTTAGAAAAGTCGGCGCCATTTTCGAAGCGCCCGCCTTTTATGATTATTTGAGCGGTTGGGAAAATTTGAGAATTTTGATGAGTTATTCAAATGGCTTCGATTCTAAAGCAGCAAGTGAAGCGATCGAAAGAGTCGGGCTCAGCAAACGCATTCACTCGAAAGTTAGAACTTACAGTCATGGAATGCGCCAGCGTCTCGCGTTGGCCCAAGCATTACTTCCTGAGCCGGAAGTGTTGCTGTTAGATGAACCGACTGATGGGCTCGATCCGGAAGGAATTAAGTGGTTTCGCGATTTTATCCTCAGTCTGCGTGACGAGCGCGGCATGACAGTTTTATTTAATTCCCACCTATTAGCAGAAGTGGAGCTGATGTGTGATCGCGTGGCGATCTTGCGTGAAGGTAAGCGGGTTTTTGAGGGTGCTGTCGGCGGACTGCAGGATGATACTCCTACTTTCGAAGTCGCTCTCGCCCCTTGGGATAAAGCTGGGAAAATCATCAAAGAAATCGGCGGTGAAGTCCTCGCTCCCAGTCGTATCGGGCTTTCTAAAAATATAGATCCCGCAACTCTCGTGGAAAAACTCGTGGCCGCCGGAGTCCGGGTCCGCGCCTTTTCCCCGGTGCGGCGTTCGCTAGAAGATCTCTACATGGAAATTCTAAACGGCGCGCCCAGTCCTAACTAATATTTTCATGCTATTTCTCGAACAACTACGCGGTGAACTCCGCAAACTTTTTGCCCGCCCCAGAACATGGATGGGATACGGTGCCTTCATTGTGATGGAGGCAGTGATATTGAGCGTCTACAAACTAGAAGCTAGCAAAAGCTATACTCAAAAAATGGTGGAGCGAAATGGGTTAGACTTCAGTGTCTATTACAGTTCACTAAGTGTAACTTTTCTCATCATGCTGTTAAGCATGTTTCTATTGGGTTCAATCTATTTCGCGCTGGTTGCGGGTGACATCGTTGCGAAAGAAAATGAAGATGGAAATCTGAGATTGGTTTTCGCTAGGCCGATTAGTCGATTCCGGTTGCTATTCGTCAAATACACAGCGATTTGCCTCTACACCTTTACCTTTGTTTTCTTCGTAGGCATCACCGGTTATCTCATGGCGGTTGCGGCGATCGGTTGGGAGGGTGGCTTATTCGTGATGGAGCCAAAGATGAAAGTATTCGCAGCTTATCCACAGTGGTTGGATGGAGCGACTCGCTTGAGTATGTCCGCTGTCGGGATCGGGATCAGCATGATTACTTTGTCTTCCATCGCATTCATGTTTTCTTGCTTTAAAATCAAACCTGCAGCAGCGACTATTATTACGCTAACTATCTTATTTGTAGATATGATTTTGCAGAGTTTCCCGTTTTTTAAGCCCTACGAAAGTTACTTTATCACTTGGCGAATGAGTGCTTGGGTTTTCATCATGGAGCAGCAAATTTCTTGGCCAAAAATTACTGAAGCCTACGCGTTTCTGATCGGACTGAATATCACGCTTTTCACTCTCGGCTGGCTTTCGTTTCAGACTCGTGATTTTAAAACGTAAAATCATTCCGTCTTCAGAGAAGTCATCCGCCATTCGTGAGCCTTTACTGCGATTGGCCGCTGGATGTGTTCAATAAATTGCTGGGGAAATACGAATCCACTTGGTGTGGTGATAAAATCTGAAAGCACCACATCCACGTCTGCTCCACGTGTGGTTTCAAAACCATTCAGTGAAAACTGGAAGCGAAGCATGTGGCCTGATTTTTGGCTAATCCATGCAATGAAATGATCCTCCTTCGCGACGCCTAATCCCGGGGAAATTTTCCCAGCTACCAAGGTGCAGTTTTCGCCATCCAGAGATCGATCTCCTAACAATTTAAAATCTCTCCCCCGCTCTAACAACCATGATGGACCGAATAAGAAGGCTGTGTAGGCATCAGCAACAAGCGCGGAGGAATCTAATGTTTCTTGGCTCGTATCACTCACGCCATTCCGCTTCACACGAGTTTTTCGGTTTTCCAGAACGACTTCTTTTTTTCCCATCGGGCCGAAATGAAGCTGTTGCACTCGCTCCCGTTGTGGTTGGTAAGTCTCGATGGAAGATTTTCGGAATCCGGGATCTGTTAGGATTGGCTGCACTCGGATTGCGATGTCTGTCCATTCTCCACTGTACTCGACTTTTACGAGTTTGGCCTTCTTCCAAGGATCTCCCTGGGCATTCGCAGATTTTCTCAAAACCGCATTTGCATCGCCAGAGACAGCCAATTTATCAACAGAACTGGGATTTGGCAGCGTCGAGCAAGAAGTGATTAAACTAAGCAGCGCTAGGGAGAGAAGTCTCTTTTTCATCATTGAGTAAAATACAGCTCAGCTCTCAGTCAAGGAGCTGACTTTGACTTTTCTGCGCATTGAAACTAGGGGGAGAATGTAGCCAAGCTGCTCCTGATCAAGGGTATGCCAATAATAAGTAAATGGATTGCAAGTGCTTCAGAACGCCGTAAGCTACCTACCAGCAACACAAAATTTTATGAAAACTATAGGATTTATCGGAAGCTTGGGGGGCCAAGAAGTGATTATCATATTCATCATCATCCTTCTGCTTTTCGGAGCCAAAAAAATTCCTGAATTAGCACGCGGTTTCGGCAAGGCATCAGGCGAGTTCAAAAAAGCAAAAGAAGAATTTGAGCGCGAAATCACCACTGCTGAAAAAGAAGTGCGTGAAGTGAGTGTAAAAGATGCCAAGGGAAAAGAGCCTCACGACGCCTAATCCAAATGGGATTCCGAATTCTCGGCGGCTCGATTTGGGATCACTTTTTCAAACTGTCAGTTGCCGCGTTTTACACGATTTCTCTGATCGCGCTTTCATCCTGTGATCGAAAAGAGCAAACTCCAAAGTGGGACAAGCCGCAAAAAGTAGCTCACGCTTCAGAAGTCGCTTCTGAGCCTACCCGCGAAAGATCGAGGTTAGCAGCGGCTTCCCCAAAAACAGAGAAACCGCTGGAGGCGACTCCCGACGGACAAACAGCGAGCCTTCGTTTTATCTGCTATAACGTGGAAAACTGGCTGACCATGGATCGCTATCATGATCAGAAGTCTCTGAAAAACTCACCAAAGCCTGAAAGCGAAAAGCAAGCCGTCATCAGGATCCTCTCCCGCCACACGCCAGACGTCATCGGCCTCTCTGAAATTGGTCAGCCGTCTGATCTAGCAGAAATCCAGCAGCGCTTGAAAACAGCTGGACTCGATTTCCCGCATTCCCAGTACGCGAGTGGTTCTGATATGACCCGCCGTCTAGGTTTCCTCTCCCGATTTCCTATCAGTTCTACATCAAACTCCGCAGAGTTAGAATACCGCCTGGCTGGACAAACCCACACGATGAATCGTGGAATTCTTGATGCTACCGTTGCAGCAAATGACAAAAACTATCGATTTCTCGGCGTGCATTTGAAGTCCAAGCGAGAGAGCGAACAAGGTGATCAGGAAGCGATTCGTCTAAATGAAGCCCGCTTGCTGCGTCGCCACGTGAATTCGATTCTTGAGGAAGATGCTGATGCCAGAGTCATCGTTTATGGCGATTTCAACGATACCCGTGGCATGCCGACGATCAAAGCGGTCACAGGTAACTATCACGACCCCACCTATTTAACAGCCATTCCTGCTAAAGATTCCCACGGGGAAACATGGACTCATTTCTGGGAACCAAACGATGTTTACTCGCGCCTCGACTTCGTGATGGTCGCGCGTGCTCTACGTAGCGAAGTCGATTTCCCCGCTGCAAGAATCATCGATGACGCCGAGTGGATCCAAGCCTCTGACCATCGCCCGATTCTAGTGATTTTCAAATCAGTGCGGTAACGATTCGTGAAAAAATTACGAGACAAGGTATGCCCTACCAGCGGAAGATTTGCACATGATTTCCTTCCATGAGGCGCTGGAGCTGCTTTTGAAAAACGTGCCGCTACTCCCGATTGAGCGGTGTCGTTTAGAGATCGCCAGTGGCCGGGTGTTGAGAAGCACGATCATCGCTGACCGGGAATTTCCTGCATTTGATCGAGTGATGATGGATGGCTACGCGCTGAGGCTGAATGATTGGGAAATGGGAAATCGGGATTTCCGTGTCACCGGGAGCGCTCCCGCCGGAAACCGCAAGCGTCACTCTCTGAGGAAATCGGGAGCTGCGTGGAAGTAATGACAGGCGCTCCCTGCCCGCTGGGAGCAGACTGTGTGATCCCGATAGAGGAAGTGTTAGCAAATGATGGCGAGCGCGTGAAATTTTCTGAATCGGGAGCGCCCGTGGCAGGGAGATTTATCCATCGTGCAGGGAGCGATACCCAGGCGGGAAAAATTTTGTTAGAGCCGGGAACTCTGCTCGGCTCCCGGGAGATCGGCGTGGCGGCTTCATGCGGCGCGGTTTGGTTAGAAGTTTCCTCCCTCCCGATGATCGCCGTGATCGCGACGGGAGACGAACTCGTGCCGATCGATGAAATCCCCGCGCCGCACCAGATCCGCCAATCCAACGCACACTCGCTGGCAGCCGCACTGAAACGCGGTGGATATTTCCCGAATCATGTCGGCGTCTTGAGGGACGAGATTTCCTCCTCCCGACCAACGATGGAGAGTATTCTGAAATTACACGATTGGATCATCCTAACAGGAGCCGTGTCGAAAGGATCACGCGACTTTATCCCTGAATTGTTAGGCGAGCTCGGCTGCAGGGAGATTTTCCACGGCGTGGCGCAGCGCCCCGGGAAACCCGCTGGCTGCTGGATCGGTCCGAACAGGCAAATGATCCTCGCCCTACCAGGAAATCCCGTTTCCGCGCTGACCGGGCTGCACACGCTGGTTCTTCCTGCGTTAGCTGTGGCATCGGGCCTGCCCCGGCCAGCGCTCCGCCGCGTCGTCATGAACGACAGAACCGTGTCGCTCCCGGATTTCACCCGGCATTTACCCGTCACGCTGAGAGCCGATGGCCGGGCGGAACCTGCCATCACCGGCAACAGCGGTGATTTCATCGGCTTGCTGAAGAGCGATGGATTCATCACGCTCCCGCCCGGCGGAGACGCCACTGCATTTCTTTTCACCCCATGGCTATGACTTCTGATCCAAATTTTACTCATATTCGCGACGGACAACCAACGATGGTTGACATCACTGGGAAATCGGCAAACCGCCGCACAGCTGTCGCTGAAGTGCGAATGGAGCTCGGCGGGGAAATCATCGGGAGATTTCAAAACAACGATCTCCACGGCCCGAAAGGCCCAGTTTTCCAAACTGCAGTGATCGCCGGAACCATGGCGGTGAAAAAGACCAGCGAGCTGATCCCGTTTTGCCATCCGCTCCCGGTGGAAAATTGCGAATTTCAAATTCTCCCAAACGCAACGGGGATCGCCATCCGCTGTGAAGTTTCCACCAGCGGGAAA
Source organism: Akkermansiaceae bacterium (assembly GCA_012032235.1). Lineage (GTDB taxonomy): Bacteria > Verrucomicrobiota > Verrucomicrobiia > Verrucomicrobiales > Akkermansiaceae > Luteolibacter. The sequence goes on from JAAURL010000108.1 coordinate 7,160, forward strand.
ACCGGCGTGGAAATGGAAGCGATGACGGGAGCGAGCGTCGCAGCTCTAACCATTTACGACATGTGCAAGGCGATGAACAAAGCCATTCGCATTCACGACCTGCGGCTCATTTCAAAAACAGGAGGAAAATCGGGAGATTTCTTCGCAGATCCATTGTCCTAACCATCAATCGATTTTACCGCAAAAAGGCTCCAAAAAACGCGAAGAAGTGCTGCATTTCAGCAATGACCTAGCAGCCCCATTCGATAGCAGCCAACCAGGAACCGGGCGATTTTGCATCATGAGCAGCTAAATTTTATTCTATGGTATCGCTCACTGGTTCGTTACTAAAGCGCAGCAATTAGCCTATCTAACAATTAAAAAAACTATTAGACAGCTGACTGACGCTATGCAATGTGTCTCTATTGCCACTACGGCAATTCATAATTAAACCAGTAATACCATGGCTACAAAAACTGCAGCATCAAACCTAAAATCGAAGAAAAACCTGACTCGCATGACTCAGGAAGCACATAAATTCAACGGCTGGCGCCTCTGCGTGTCGAAAACCGGTAACACGTTTTACCGTTATTTCTCCGACAAGCAATTCGGCGGCGGCAAAGAATCCCTCGCAGCAGCAGAGAAGACTCTAGCTGAAATGAAAGAGGCAATCGCTGGCGCAAAACTGGCCAACGGCAAGCTAACAGCTACCTCTGTTAAGCAAATCGAGAAAATCATGGGAGCCGCCTAGTTCCTAATCCTACCCCCCGAAAAAAATTGCATCAGATTAAGAGGATTAGAAATGCTCCCCCCTGAGCCTTCCCTTTTACGGGAAGGCTCACTCCCTCTTATTTTAAGCAGGGGCTTTATCTAACTGAAATGCATCGTGCACAGCACGCGCAGCATCTTCGATGCGGGTTTCATCGACAGTGACAGCAATCTTGATTTCTGAGGTAGAAATCATACCAATGTTGATTCCCGAGTCGCCGAGCGCTTTGAACATGGTGGCAGCGACGCCGGAATGTGAACGCATACCGATGCCAACTGCGGAAAGCTTGGCAATGCCTGCTTCCGTTTCGATTTTTGCATTTGGCGCGAGTTCGCTGAGGACGTGCTTCAGCGCAGCTTGTGCTTTACCAAGATCGCTGGAATGCATCGTGAAAGAGTGACGGGCCAGGCCGTCGTGGGCGATGTTAGCGACGATCATATCGAGGTTGATTTCCGCATCTCCGAGGGCACCGAGAATCAAACCAGACATGCCGGGCTGATCCGGGATGCCGGTAATCGTGACACGGGCTTGGGAGCGTTCGATCGAGACGCCACGGATGACGACGTTTTCCATATTGGGATGTTCTTCTAGCACGAGGGTTCCAGGGTTATCGTTGAGCGATGAGCGGACTTCAAAAACAACGCCGAATTTTTTCGCAAATTCGACTGAGCGTGACTGCATGACCTTGGAGCCGGACGAGGCCATTTCCAGCATTTCATCGTAGGAAATTTCCGGTAGCTTGCGGGCATTTTTCACAATCCGCGGATCGCAGGTGTAGACGCCATCGACGTCCGTGAGGATTTGGCAAACGTCTGCTTTCAGCGCAGCGGCGACTGCGATGGCGGTAAGATCCGAACCGCCACGCCCCAATGTGTGAATCATTCCTTCGCGCGTCACACCTTGGAAACCAGCAACCGCTAAGGTTTTGCCCTCTTTCAGAAATTCCAACATGACTGATGGATCCATGTTAGAAATCCGGCCACGGGTGTGGGAGCCTGTGGTTAGGATTCCCGCTTGGCGTCCTGTGATGGACGCCGAATCCACGCCAATGTCTTGCAACGCCATCGCCAAAAGCGCGATGGATTGCTGCTCGCCAGTGGCTAGGAGCACATCCAGTTCTCGCTCGCTGGGATTTTCGCTCAAATCCTTAGCCATTTTGATGAGACCATCTGTCACGCCAGACATGGCAGAAACGACGGCGACGACCTGATTTCCCGCATCGCGAGTGCGTTTCATGCGGGCAGCGACATTGCGAATCCGGTCTAGTGAGCCGACGGATGTGCCGCCGTATTTTTGAACGATGAGAGCCATGGTGGAAAGCGGCAGAAGTGAAAGAGAACTTTGGAATTTTGGCAAGAACTTGGATCAAAGTTTCCTGCTCCCTCATCAATAAACGTCTCGCAGATAGCGTTTTTCCTTTTTCAGCTGGCTGATAAAAGCGGCAGCGGCATCGGGAGAAAGCTCACCGTGCTCCTCAGCGACTTTCAGGAGCGCTTGATCCACGTCTTTCGCCATACGAGAGGCATCGCCACAGACGTAGAAAGCGGCTCCGTTTTTCAGCCATTCCCACAGCTCCGCGCCGTTTTGAACCATCAAATTCTGGACATAGATTTTCTCCTTCTGGTCGCGCGACCATGCGAGATCGAGCCGCGATAAAGCGCCATTCGCCTGGAAGGAAGATAGCTCTTCTTGATAGAGAAAATCGGTCGCGCTGTGTGGATTTCCAAAAAAGAGCCAGTTTCTCCCTTTTGCGGCGGTAGCTTTGCGATCTTCCAGAAACGCGCGAAATGGCGCAATCCCCGTTCCGGGACCGACCATGATGACGTCGGTGTCGCCATTTTCCGGGAGACGAAAAGCACTATTGCTGTGCACGAAGACTCGCGGCCTCACGTCTTCCGCGACGCGATCCGCTAAAAAGGTCGAGCAAATGCCGCCGCGTTTCCGGCCAAATGTTTCATACCGCACAATCCCGACGCAGAGATGCACTTCCCCGGGATGAGCGCGTGGACTAGAAGCGATGGAATAAAGGCGCGGCTGGAGCTTTTTCAGCACAGAAATAAACTCTCCCGCATTTTGGAAATGAGCGGGATGATCAATGACAAGATCGATCAAATCCCGTCCCCAGCAGAAGTCGTCGTAAACTTTCTTATCATCGGCCTCAATCAAAGCACGCAGCACTGGCGAATCACTTTTCGCCTGCCATTTTGAATGATGGATTTGTTTAAAGTGCCGATATCGTAGTGATGGATCAGCGCGTCGCGCAGGGAAATTTCGCCGCTATCAGGAGCTGATACGACATCAGACCCGAAGGGTAAATTCGCTAGAATTTCATCGACCACGTGCGGCGGATTTACCGGAAAAACTCCCAAGGCATCACCCACTTCGTATTCCAGCCCAGAGCCATCCAGCGAAAGCGCGACGTGGTGAGTCTCTTTATCTCCAGGACCGTTCAAATTGTAGTTCTGAACGACCGATGCAGGAAATGGATTTGCTTTGGAGAAACCTTCACTTTCCGCGCCTTCAGAAATCGCCGGACTCGTAGTGCTTTGATTTCCATCTCCTAAGGTGCTGCTGAGGAATTGGCCAAGCCATGCACGTTGTTCCGCCGTGAAAGGAGCATCATCTGGAAGTTGAATCATAGACACCATAGATTTCGAAGCGGAAAATGATCATGTCTCGAGCGGCTCTCAAGCCCGTTTTATGCCGGATTGATGACCATTTCACCAATCAGTCATGAGCCGCTTTAATGAGCTAAACTAGCGATTGCGTGCTAGGACTTCCAGCTCAGAGCTCCTTTTTCAGAGCATAAACGTAAGCGAAAACCAAAATCCCTGCAAAGCCAGCCATACTTGCCAATGCGGTAGCTCCCTCCTTCGCGAGATCGC
>JAAURL010000109.1 GCA_012032235.1 Akkermansiaceae bacterium
CGAGAAATGTGGTGGCACCTACCCATGGTTGTCTGACGGCACTTCATAAAGCGGATAGCCGTTGGTATCAAGGGAGATGGCCGGGTGCGAGTTCGGCCGCAGGTTGGTATCGTCTCCCGGGCCATTACCAGACGGGGTGAGGTCAGGAGCTTCAAGGTCAACGTCGATGCGGGTGATAGACGACCAGAAATCGCCAGTGATCAGTTGGGAGTTATTGAGCGTGTCGTTGGCATTTCCCTCGTCGCCCCAGCTCATGTAGAGGTAGCCGTCCGGCCCGAAATGAATGTCGCCGCCGTTGTGGTTGGTGGCGTCGTTGGCTTGCTGAATGAGGACGCGCTCGGAGTCGATGAGTGCGGTATTCGGGTTTGCGGCCGAGGCTGTGAATTCGGAGAGGCGCTGAACACGGGTGCCACCGACGGTAGCAGAATAGACGACGAAAAATCGGCGGTTTGCCGCGTAATTCGGGTGAAAGGCGACGCCGAGCAGGCCCTGTTCGCTGGAAGTTTGAAAAACCTCTGCTGGTGCGGCGGTGCGGCTATTGACCAGTCCATCGAGGTCGAGGAAGACACTGCGTGCCGGGCTTGCGAGATTCGGGATGACAACGACGTCACCAGTTTTTTCGAGGATGAAAATGCGGTTCGTCTCGCCCGGCGGAGAAACAATTCCGAGGGGTTGGGAAAAAGTTAGACCAGGGAAGGCATCGATGGGCGAAAAGGACTGAGGCGGCGGTGCGGATGGCATGGCGGCGTGCGGCATGGGCAGGCGCGTTGAGGAACTAAGAGTAACCGTGACAGTCGCGCTACCTGAGAAGCCGCCAGCGTCGCGCACACTGTAGGCAAATGAGTCGGGAGTGGTATCGCCAGCGGTGTGGGTGTAGCGAATCAGGCGGTTCGGCCCATCCACAGTCGCATTGCCGCGGGTCGGCGGGTTGAGAATTTCTAGAGTCGAGAGCACGAGGTCTGTGGAGCCGTTTGGGTCCAAGTCGTTGCGCAGCACCGGCACTCCCACCGTGCCACCGATGCCGACGATGGTCGAGTCCGGCATTGGCTCTGGAGCCAGGCTCTGCCATGGGCTAAGGCGGTTACCAGGGATGATGGTGAGACTTTGACCCGGATAGGACCAGCCAACGCCAAGATGATCACCGCCGCTGCCTTCTTTGTGCAACGCTTCGATGAAGTAGAAACGACCGGCGACGAGGGGAATGCTAGCGGAGGTTTGCTGCGGGAATTTCGTCCATTCGTTCTGGTTGGTCCATTCCGGCACGGAAGCGATCAGGCGGCGGCTGCCCGGGGAACTGTTGGTACTGAGCCACAATTCGCAGTTATCGTCGCCGTAGATCGAAAATGTATAGTTGCCTGTCACGGGAGCATGGACCCAACCGAAGACACGGGTGCCGTAGTTGTCTGCGATGTTGCTCGGGGTTTGGAAAGAGGTGAGCGTGTCCGTAATCGACGGAGAATTTGGGTAGGTGGACAGACTGGTGAGATTCGCCACCGAGATTCCGCTCACTCCTGTCCATCGGTGGCGAGAAATTGAGCCGGTGGCTGGCTGCCCTGAAAGCGACTCTACAGCCATGAGGACGAGACCTGCGGGGAGGAAAGCATGCATCGTAGACATCCCACAAGGTTAACTCGTTGAGGCGAGTGGTCAACTTCGGGATAGAAGGTTTCAAAGTTACTGCGCGAATGAATGGCTATCGAAATCTCCCAGCGAATACGGCACGCAACTAGAAATCCTTTAGATATAACTACTGCATCAAGTGATTCATTGGGAGATAAAATCTACCATTGATAAAATGTTCTTTTTATAAAAATTAGCGATGCATTCTTTTGCCGTCACGTCATGCTCACCACGTGATGCGTTGCTGCTTTTTGATTATTCCAGCCATTTTGTGCTCTTTGTTGATTTCTTGCCAGAAAGAGTCACAAGTGGACCAGGCGACCCGTGAAGGAATCCTACTGGTGGGAAATGCGAACGAGCCGAAAGCGTTAGATCCAAATGTGACGAGCTGGGTGTCGGAAGGAAATATCATGAGAGCCTTGTTCGAAGGACTGATCGCCGACGACCCGAAAGTCGACACCGCGACTCCCGGCGGGGCGGCGACGGAAGTGACATCGGATGACGCCGCCACGGTGTGGACAGCCAAGCTCCGGCCCAACGGGAAATGGTCCGACGGTGCTCCGGTGACAGCGCATGATTTCGCCTTTGCCTATGAGCGGATTCTTCGCCCGGACTTTGGCGCGAAGTATTGTGAGATGCTATATTTTTTGAAGGGTGCGGAAGACTTCAATAAAGGAAAAACCAAGAGTTTTTCGACCGTCGGCGTGGAAATAATAGACGACCTGACACTGCGCCTAACGTTGCGTGGCCCGACGCCGTATTTCCGGGAAATCCTCAAGCATCACACTTGGTATCCAGTCCCACGGCACATCGTCCTGAAACATGGGGTGATCGACAAAATCGGCAATCCATGGTCGCGTAAGGAAAACATCGTCAGCAATGGCCCATTCAAACTGAAATCCTGGCGGCGCAATCATCACGTGGAGGTGGAGCGGAATCCGCATTACTGGAATGCTGCCCAAGTCACTCTAAATGGCGTGCGCTTTCTGCCAGTGCCTAATTATTTCACGGAAGCCCGCATGTTCCGCGACGACCTGTTACACACTACTTACACGGCGACTTCCGAGAATGTCGATCTGATGGAAAAGGAAAACCCCACCATGCTCAGAAAAGAGCCCTATCTGGGCGTTTACTTTTTACGCTACAATACCCAACGCACCCCGCTAAATGACCCGCGTGTGCGCCAGGCGCTGAGCTTTGCCATGGACCGGGACACCTTGAGCGCCCGAGCGTTTCGCGGCTACAAGCCAGCCTACGCGGTCACGCCACCGATGGGAGATTACCAGCCGCCGCGCATCGGTATCTACGACGCTGAAAAAGCAAAACGCCTCTTAGCAGAAGCTGGCTATCCCGGCGGGAAAGGTTTCCCACGGTTGAAAATTCTCATCCCCAGCAGCAGTGAGACTGGCATTGTTAGTTCGCAAGCGATCCAGAGCATGTGGAAAAATACGCTGGGCGTGAATGTGGAAATTGAAACCAAAGAAGCGACGGCCTTTAAAGTCGCCTCCGAGGAAATGGACTACGATATTTCCTATGCAGGCTGGATCGGTGACTATCTGGACCCGCTCACCTTTTTGGAGCTGTGGACTGCGGGCAATGGAAATAACAACACGGGCTGGGACAACGCCGAATTTACTGGGCTTTTGCAAAAGTCCTTTCAGGAATCTGACGCCACCCGCCGCCTCGCGCTTTTCCACCAAGCGGAAACCATTCTGATGAATGAGGCCCCGATCCTGCCGCTGGTCTGGCAATCGCGGAACTACCTGCTGCATCCATCTGTCGATGGCTGGCATCCTTTGCTGCTTTCCAACAATCCATATCAATACATGCGCCTCCGCCCAGTCCGCTGATTTTTCACCATCATGATTCGCATCATTCTCAGTCGCATCGGCCAAGGTTTCACTTACCCTTTTGTGCTCGTCACGCTCACCTTTTTCCTCGTTCGCGCGATGCCGGGCAGTCCTTACACGGATGAGAAAAAAATTACCAGCTCACGCGCTAAAGCGGATGAAGGAATTCACCGGGAATGGACCAACCACTGCCCGTCCAATATGGGCGCTACTTGAAAAACCTGATCGTCCACCAAGACCTAGGCGACCTGATCAAAAAAGACGGCGTGAAAGTATCCGAGATCATCCGCGAGTCCTTTCCGGTATCACTTTTTCTAGGGCTATGCTCCATCGGCATCGCCTTGATAGTCGGAATTCCTGCTGGGGTCATCGCGGCGGTTCGGAAAAATACGAGTATCGACTTTATGAGCCTAGCCGGGGCAATGGTTGGCATTTGCCTGCCCAGCTTTGTCATCGGGCCCTTACTCGCCGTCACCGCAGGACTCGGTCTTAAGTCAATAAATGTCGCGGGCTGGGCGTCGCCTACGGATTGGATTTTACCCGCCGTCACTCTGGGACTCATCAACGCAGCATATCTCGCCCGGCTGGCTCGCGGCGGGATGCTCGATGTGCTTTCGCAAGACTACATCCGCACCGCTCAGGCAAAAGGTGCAACACTAACAAGAATCGTGATCCGCCATGCGCTGCGTGGCGGGCTGATCCCGGCGGTGGCATTCATCGGCCCAGCCTTTGCCGGGATGATTTCGGGCTCCTTCGTCATCGAGACGATTTTTCAAGTCCCAGGCATGGGTCAGCACTTCGTCAATGCCGCGACAGACCGAGAGTTTTTCCTCATTCAGGGACTCGTCTTGTTTTACGGCTTCCTCATCGTCGGCGCGAATTTGTCAGCAGATTTGGTGCAAATCGCACTCAACCCTCGCTTACGAAAAGCATGAACCGTTCTCCGTTCGTAGTCCCACCTTTAGGCAGCCTGAAGAATCCGGCTAAGGGCGGCACTGCATACTCTACCCCATCCTAATCACTATGGAAAAAGGCACTTCACTATGGAAAGATGCATGGCATCGACTCGCCCGCAACCGCGCTGCGATTGTGAGTTTGGCAGTTTTGGTGGTGATCATGCTCCTTTGCTTCATCGGGCCGCTGTTAACTTTTGTGAAGAGCCCAACCGCCATTGACCTCACCAATATCACCGCTCCTCCATCGGCAGCGCACTGGTTCGGCACGGATCAATTGGGGCGGGATCTCTTTGCGCGGGTTTTATATGGCGGGCAGGTTTCCCTGTTAGTCGGGATCGTTGCCACTGCCGTAGCAGTTAGCATCGGAATCGTTTATGGCGCTATCGCAGGCTATATCGGTGGAAAAACTGACGATTTCATGATGCGCTTCGTGGATATTCTATTCGCTCTTCCTTTCCTCGTGCTAGTCATACTTTTCGCGTTGGTGGTCGATAAGCCCGCCTCCGAATTTACCGAATGGGTAATCAAAACAACGGGTTTCGCCAGAGACCGCATCGCACCGATCACCACGTTGATCCCGCTCTTCATCGCGATTGGTGCCATCGGGTGGTTAACGATTGCGCGGATTGTGCGGGCGCAGGTGATGGCAGTAAAGAAACAGGAATTTGTGGAAGCTGCGGTTTCCCTGGGCCTGAGCCATGCACGCATTTTATTTCGTCACATTTTGCCGAATGTGATTGGGCCTATCATTATTTACACCACGCTGGCGGTGCCTGGGATCATGTTGTTAGAAAGTGTTCTTTCATTTCTAGGCTTAGGCGTGAAGCCGCCGAATAGCTCATGGGGCATCCTCATCAAAGAAGGAGCAGACCGCATGGAAGTCAGCTGGCTAATGCTGTTTTTCCCATCGTTTTTTTTCGCTAGCACGCTCTTCGCTCTCAATTTCCTAGGAGATGGCCTGCGTGACGCTCTTGATCCGAAGTCCGCAAAAGACTGATTTTAAGATTTGTTTTCAAAACTTGTGCAGCAGGGAAGTATCACCCACATTTGCGGTGTGAAATTTCGATTCTTTAATCCTCCCGCCTGCTTCTGCATCACTTTGTTTGCGGTGCTTCATCTTCCCGCTTCTGCGGCGATGATGACATTGAATGCCGTGGCTGAAACTTCACTTTTCGCGCGGAATCCAGATTTCAATTTAGGGAGAACAACTCTCGCATCGGGAGCGAGCCGGGTAGGAGATTTGTCGCGGGCGTTATTTCGATTTGACCTCAGCAGTCTGCCTGCGGATGCGATCATTACGGGAGCGTCAGTCCAGCTCTCTGTCACGCGAGTCCCAGATCCTGATAAGGAGCCAGGACCAGCTTCCTCTGATTTTAGTTTGCATCGGGTATTAGTGGATTGGGGGGAGGGGACTGGCGAGGGATTGACGGGGACTGCGGCAAAACCGGGAGAAGCGACATGGAGTTCCCGGTTCCACGATACCACAAGCTGGTCGGCTCCCGGCGCCCTGTTAGGAACTGATTTTGCGAACAATCCCAGCGCGACGACGAATGTGAACGCGGTAGGTTCTTACTTTTGGAACTCTCAGGAATTAGTGAATGATGTGAACAGTTGGGTTGCGGATCCGGTCTCGAATTTCGGGCTTATTCTAGTCAGTAATAATGAAGGAACCCGTGGAACCGCCCGACGTTTTAGTGCGAAAGAAGACGTAGATGGTGGGATCCCGCCGCAGTTAATCATCACATTTATCCCAGAGCCATCTTCGGCTATTCTCCTTGCGGTCGCGATCGCAGGTGCCACGATCCGGCGTAATCGCGGAATTTTTTCCCCCGCGATCTAAATGATTTTCTCTAGAAAATCTCTCTCAAATCGACGATTGGCGAACTCGTAGAAGCGGATTAAGCTCCGCGTGTGGCGACAGACTCGACACCTCCCGATCACTCTATCCAGCTCCAAGGGCAACTGCTTTTGGCTGATCCATCCCTGCGTAGCAGCACGTTTCGTCGCTCGGTCATTTTGCTGGCGGATCACCATGCAGAGAGAGGAGCCTTTGGTTTGATCCTCAATCATCCCAGCGGGAAAATGGTCGGCGATCTGCTCCCTGGCGATCAATTCGCTCCTCTGCGAAAGCTCCCGGTTCACCTTGGGGGCCCCGTTCAGAGTGATCAGCTGACATTTTCCTCTTTCTGGTGGAGTAAAAAACTGGGCCTGCGCTGGTCACTCCGTGTTTCCGCAGAAGAAGCTTGCGCCCATGCGAAAAAGCCCGGCCACATCGTCCGTGCATTCATCGGCTACTCCGGCTGGACCGCAGGGCAGTTAGAAAGTGAGTTGCGCCACCAGTCCTGGATCCTCGCTCAGCCCCAGAATCATCTGCTGGAATTCACCCACGATCTCAATTTATGGGCAGAGATACTCCGGGGCATTTCCCCGCTGCATCGCATTTTAGCCGAAGCGCCAGACGACCCATCTCTCAACTAATTTCCTAACAATTATCCGATTTTTTGACATGTCAGACACGCCTCTCGTTTTTAGCCAGATTCCGGAAATTGTCGCCGAGTTCGCCGCAGGCCGCCTCGTCATCGTCGCAGATGATCCTCACGTGAAAATGAAGCTGATCTGGTCGGGGCCGCCTCGTTATGCACGCCAGAAATGGTCAATTTCATGGCAGTTCACGCCCGTGGCCTAATCTGCGCGCCGATTACCCAGCAACGTGCTGAAGAACTCGATCTCCCACAAATGACCCGTCGTAATCGGGAGGGCCACAAAACGGCTTTCACCATCAGTGTCGATGCCGCAGAGGGTGTGAGCACTGGCATTTCTGCTGCGGATCGTGCGTTGACGATCCGTCTCCTCGCAGATCCCAGCAGCGGTGCAGATGCATTCGTCCAGCCCGGGCACGTTTTCCCATTACAGGCGGTGCAAGATGGAGTGTTGAGGCGCACTGGCCATACCGAAGCCGCGCTGGATCTAGCCGTGCTGGCTGGTCTGCCGCGTGCGGCGGTGATTTGTGTAATCAATGAATGAACGATGGCAGCATGGCCCGCGTCGGCCAGCTAGGAGACTACCAAAAGCGCCACCAGTTGAAAGCCTGCACGATTGCCCAGCTCGTTGAATATCGTCGCCGCGCAGAAAAGTTAGTCTTTCGAGAGCAAACGATCAAAATGCCCACCGATTTCGGCGAATTTGACTGCCATCTTTATCGAATCACCACGGATACCAGTCACCATCTCGCTTTGACAAAAGGTGAGATCGACCCGGAAAAACCCACCCTCGTTCGCGTGCATTCCGAATGCCTAACAGGTGATGTCTTCCAGTCCCAACGGTGTGATTGCGGAGGTCAGCTGGCCGCCGCGCTAGAGCGTATTTCCAAAGAAGGTGGCGTTCTCCTGTATTTGCGCCAAGAAGGACGTGGCATCGGTTTACCTGCGAAAATCCATGCTTATAAATTACAGGAAGAAGGATTCGACACCATCGAGGCAAACGAAAAACTCGGATTCGGCTCAGACCTGCGCGACTACGGCATGGGTGCCCAGATCCTCTGTGATCTCGGCATCCGCAAAATGCGTCTGCTCACCAATAATCCGAAAAAATGATTGGTCTGGAGGGTTACGGACTGGAAATCGTCGAGCAAATTCCTATCAGTTTGCCCTCCAATCCTCACAACGAAAAATACCTAGAGACCAAGCGCGTCCGTATGGGGCACACATTGTAATATCGAAACCTGTCAAATTGAGAATTTTTCAGAAACAGTAAGACGCAAGAAGGTTTCGTAAACCTCTAGTTAGCCCCCCTTCCCAGGGTCTCTACATTAGGGAAAGGGCGATCGATTGATTTCCAACAGATCTGTACACCTGACCTAGCATATTTAGATTCCCTGAGTGCCAAGAAATCCAAATGAAATCGAGTATTCCGGTGGCTTCTTCCAAGGCTTTGAGGTGTTCGCCACGCACCTCGCCCGCATGCCAACTGACCTTGTCGATGTGGGATCAGTCTAGGAGAGAAATGAACTTGGCACGCCTCGTCCACAGTAGAAATAGCGGAAGAACCGTGATGAGGATAATGACTGGATCAGCTAAGCCCGCGCCTTTTGCGAGGAACACTTTGACGGCTAGGATGTTCACAATGACGGGGCCGAGCACGAGCAAGCCGATGGTGCGGGTTTTTGGGATCGCAATAAGAATGCCTCCAAGAATCTCGAGAATTTTCACGAATGTGAGGTATCCGCTTAGATACATCGCACCGATGAATACAGCGGGTGGAGAGCCTTGAGGAGAAGGTGGGATCGGGATGAATTTCAGGAAGAAATTCAGTCCGAAAACGATAAAGACGAGACCGAGAAGACCGGCGGCGATGTTTGATGCAAGTTTCATATATTGGTTATGGTTATGTGTTTGTTATGTTTGTTTGGATTCAGGCGAGGTCGAAGAGCAGTGCTTCGCTGTCCTGGGTGGCTGTGAAATGGATGGTTCTGGCGCTTTCTGTGCTAAGAGCGTCACCTGCGGAGAGAGTCGCTTCTCCCGTAGAGAGTGTTCCATGAATCAGCTGAAGCCAAAGACCACGACCGGGAGCGAGTTGATGAGAAATCATTTCACCGGCCTTCAGTCGGATACGATATACGTTGGCATCCTGATGAATAGTGGCTGAGTTCTCACGGCCATCGGCTGAAATGACAAGCACTTTGGCGGTGTGATCAGACTCTGGTTTCGGATGCCATTCCGTATAGCTAGGCGCGAGGCCGCGGGTGTGGGGCGTGATCCATATCTGCAGTAAATGGAGCGGCTCATCACGCAGGGGGTTGAACTCAGAGTGGGTCACGCCGGAACCGGCACTCATGAGCTGGATCTGCCCCGGCCTCAACTCACGGCCGTTGCCCATGCTGTCCTGATGGGCGATCGCGCCGGAAACTACGTAACTGAAAATTTCCATATCCCGGTGAGGATGGGTGGGGAAACCCGCACCAGGTGCAACCTTGTCCTGATTGATCACGCGCAGACTCCGGAAACCCATGTGTGCGGGGTCGTGGTAATCCGCGAAGCTGAATGTGTGGTAGGTGTCTAGCCAGCCGTGGTTTGCATGACCGCGCTCGTGCGAGCGGCGGATAGTGAAATTCGATGTGTTTGTTTTCATGACGAGATCACAATGACACGAATCGATCATTTCGCATAATGCCACTTGGGAGCAGACTTCATACCTTGAAGTTATAAACTGTGGTGACAAAATCCATGGCATGGAATTTCACCAACTCCGTTATTTCGTCGCTGCGGCCGAGGAACTGAGCGTCTCGAAGGCAGCAGAGCGCACGCACGTCACCCAGCCCGCACTGAGTAGACAGATCAAACTGTTAGAGGAAGAAATCGGAGTGCGGCTGTTCGAGCGCATCAAGCAACGCATCCATCTGACCGAAGCCAGCAAATTTTTTCTGGAAAAGGCACGCCAGATCCTTTGCGACTCGGAGATGACTGTGCAACGGACACGAGAGGAATACGGAGGGGCACGCAAAACGATACGACTCGGCTTCCTCTCACCGTTTCTGGATGACCTAGTCGCACCCGTCGTCCGAGAGTTTCAACAGCGGCATACAAATCCATTAACAAAACCTCCGAAAACCCGCTTTATTGAGCCCTTCGTTTTTTCGAATACGGTTTTGAATGAAATTTCTTTTTGAGGCATGATTGCCGGGGGATCCTCGGTAGGAAGGTGGATTGTGGAAAATGCTTGTGAATGCAGTTTGGGAAGCTGATGCGATCACCGATTTGGATCTCAGTGGCGTCATCCCTCAAGCCGTGATATTTTTGGAATATCAAGACTTTGAACATGAAAACTGGATCGAATGGAGGACGTCCGCCTTTGCTCCAATCTTTAATCGCATGACCCGTGACGTCTTCTAACAGAGGGCGAAATACTTCCCAATCGATGTTGGTGAAGTTCTCAGAATTTTAAACTGAAGAAAAAATCACCGAATATGTAATTTTCCGATTGTCAAACTTCCGGCAGCGACTCTTACTTCGCGCCCGCCCACAAGGAGTTTCGCACTTCAAAGGCCCGATAGCTCAGTTGGTAGAGCAGCGGATTGAAAATCCGCGTGTCGCTGGTTCGAATCCGGCTCGGGCCACCTCTTATCTAGTAAGCGATTTTTGAGCGTTTTCCTGATTGGCTATCCAATCCTGTGATCACGAGTAGCGTATTTTTGGAATGCTCCCCAAAAACTGGTCCATCTGTTATGAGATGCTGCGATAGTTGAGGTCGATTTTCTTATCTGTTAGAAGCCAGCCACACAATTTGACAACAATCCAATGGGTTTGCCCTGCGAGAGATGGGTCTTCGATGAGAGGTAGGATCTCGGCTTGGAC
>JAAURL010000110.1 GCA_012032235.1 Akkermansiaceae bacterium
GATGATCTCGATGGCTGTGCCATCCGCCAAGCGAGGGGCCTATATGAGTTTAGTCGCCTGTACGCGGGATTTGGCCTCTGGTTTAACAACCATCATCGGCAGCCATATCGTGATTGAAAAGGGCGGCGGGCGCTTGGAAAATTTTGATTGGCTTGGCGTAATCGCTATTGGAGCCAGCATTTTTAGTGTGTGGGTATTCCGGCAAGTGAAAGCGCGTGAATGAGGAAAACTGAGGAGCAAAACTATATTTTTGGAATTCTGGATTTTGGGATTTATTATATGTTTTACCATTTGTGACTGGGAATGTAACTTTTTAAAGTTTGACCGATTTGCCCAGAATCTCTACGAGTACAAACCTAGCTCTAAATTAGAACTACTGAAAAGCCCACCGCTATGAAATCTCAGCTCCCTTCTCATGATGCGAATTGCGCTTTTAAGCGTGCCGTTCGGACAGCGGTTATCGTTTCCACCTGCCTGAGTTCCATCGCCTTTGGGCAAATCAATCAGGCAATTAACCAATCCGTCTGGAAACAAAAATACGGCGTGCTGGATGCACAGATGGCCCAGCAAGCTCCATATACAAATTGGTTGAGCGAAGATGCTGATGGAGACGGGGTGAAAAATAACGATGAGTTTTTGGCAGGGACGAATCCGTTTAAAAAGCTGCCCAATAGCCCGCATTTCCGCCCACCAAACTTAGATTTAGAGCCTACGACGCTCTCTCTGACTTTCCCAACCGTGGTTGGAAAAAGCTATGGCCTAGAGGCAAACAACGGACTCGTAGGCCCATGGGTGAAGGGTTCCCTGCCGACCGTGATGGGAGATGGCACCGTGAAAACGCTGACTGTTCCACAAAGTGCGGGGCGCTTTTTCCGTGTCACCGTCACAGATCAATCGACACCGAACGATCAGGTGAGTGATTGGGCGAAAGCGGCTTTGGGGCTTTCTACTACATTGCCGATTTCCTCTCAATCGAGTTTTAGTGCCAGCTCTCTAGCGGCGAGTTTAGATACCCAGAATATCGTTTCTCTCGATGCGATGGATGCCAGCGCGGTGCAGCCAATCGATGTGGCGACTCCAGCGGGAGATCGCGGTGTGATCCGCATTACGCGGTCTGGTTATATGTTAGTCAGCTCGATCACGGTGCCATTGATTCGCAGTGGCAGTGGAGTGGAGGGAACAGACTATCATCCATTGCCAACATCTGTGACATTTCCTGAGGGAGTAAATTCGTTAGATATTACGATCACTCCGAAGTTTAATGCAAACCGTTCTACGAGTGCGACGGTATTTCTGGCAGTGAACACGCCGACATCCAGTGGCGCAGCAGGGAGCTATACTACGGGCACTCCTGCCTTGGCGGGAGTTACGATATATCCAGCTGGAGCCCCGAACGGGACTGGTCTGACGGCAGAATACTATATAGGTGGAAGCACCACTTACGCCAATATCGAAAACTTTGGAGGTCTGGCAGCTTCATACACTTATACCAGAAATTCAGGAAGCACGACCAACGGCGTTGCGGTCATTACTTACACGGGCACGCCATCGGCGCCATTCATCGTTGGTGGTCAGGCAGCATTACAGTTTAGGTCAGGAAATCTGAATATTGCTCCATTCAACGCAACGGGAAATATATATACACTTACGGCTGTATCTGCTCCCGCAGCGACACCACAAACCTTTACGGTCAATATTACTGGCACGGGTTTACCTGCAAACTCCTCAGGCAATGTATCGATTGGCTCATTTAGAAATGCGATCACTCGACTAGATTCAACGGTGAATTTCAATTGGGGATTTGGAACGCCTAACGGAAATACTTTTATTAATCCAGATAACTACTCTGTCAGCTGGGAGGGATATTTATCGCCGACTGCTACGGGAGATCACACTTTTCGTTTAGATGCCGATGACAAGGCGCGCGTGCTTCTCGATACGGGCGCGGGGCTGGTACAGATTCTTGAGAACGGCTGGGATACTCCTGCGACTGGTGGCTTCAAAGAAAGCGCAGCGATTCCGTTATCACTACCTGCTGCGCCAGGAAATCGTTACCGAGTTCGTGTAGAGTTTGTAGAAACCACGGGATCCGCGAAATGTGTCTTTCAGATCAAAAGAAGTGGTGGTAATTTCCAGTATATTCCAAATACCTCAGTCGCATCTATCTTTACAGATAACTCTGGAGCCACCACTGGCTGGAATGCTAATTTTTATAACAACACCACTTTATCTGGTGCACCTGCTAGAACACAAACGGATAGTTCGATCACCAACGGAAATAATGGCGATTGGGGGATTGGCACGCCGGATTCGTCGATTCCTGCTAACAACTTCAGCGCGCGCTGGACGGGGCAAGTGATGCCGCAGTATTCACAGACCTATTATTTTGTGGTAAATGCAGACGATGGATCAAGACTCTGGGTAAATAATCAGCTCCTTATTGATAAATGGTCTGGCGTAGCCAACCAAGATCAGACCAGTTCAATTGAACTGCAGGCAGGAGTAAAATATGACATTAAGCTAGAGTATAATGAGATAAGTGGTTCTGCTCGCGCACAGCTTTCTTGGTATAGCAATGATCAGGCGAAACAGATCATTCCGACAGAACGTTTGTTCCCGACAATCACTGGCAGCGCACCGCTAGCAGGAAATCCTCCTGCCGGATTGCCTGCGATCACTAGCCCTACGAGCGCCGTTGCAATTTTAGGCTCAGGCTCTCCATTTTCTCTCAACCTGACCGCTAGCAATGGCGGCACTTTTTCCGCATCAGGACTTCCAGCATGGTTGACGCTGAGCGGAAATGTCCTATCCGGCACGCCGCCAGCAGCAGGAATTTATCAGTTCACAGTAACGACGGCGAATGCGTTGGGCAGTGGCAGCGCAGTGATGGCTTTGGAAGTTCTCGCTGCGGGAAATGCGCTGACTCGTGATTTATGGACATCGGGTGTTACGGGATCTGGAATCATCAATGTTCCCTGGACTAGTGCTCCCACCACTAGCGACACAGTTCCTTTTGCAGAAAACGCTACGACCACTTACGGGACCAATACCGGGGAGCGCCTACGCGGTTATTTCATCGCGCCGACAACTGGGAACTACTACTTCTGGATTGCTGCTAGTAATGTCGCGGAGTTGTGGATTTCTAACGATTCCGAACCAGTTACTAAAATTCGCAGAGCTTATGTGACAGCGCCAGGCACCGCCGCGAAAACTTGGGATGCACAGCCAAACCAACGCTCGCCTTGGTTATCGCTCGTTGCAGGGGAGAGATATTATATTGAGGCCCTTCACAACACCGGGACGAGTGGAGTGAGCAATCATCTATCGATTGGTTGGTTCCTTGATCCGACGGGCAACAGCGCGCCGATCGCGAACGGCAGTGTAACAGCTGCTGCTAGCGTCGGTGGAATCATGCCAAGCTTTGTCCTTTCACCATGGGACAATCCACCCACCACCACGATACCCGGAACGATTTATGTGAGCAATTTACAAGGTGCCGCAGGCTTGAGCAATATCACGGGGAGCGGTGGCGCGTTCCTACGGGTCAATGGATCTTCTGCTGTAGTAAAGTTGAATTTCACCGGCCTCACATCGGGAGCGATTTCCAGAAAAATCTATAACTCCACGACCAATCAAGTAATCTTCGACATTGATGCACAAGACCGGAATTATCCTGCATTAAAAACCTCCGATGGGGGCTATACTTGGAATATCCAACCGACAGATCTAACAGCTCTCAATAGCGGTAATGTTTCTTTACGGGTCTCCACAACGAACAATCCGGCGGGAGAAATCGCAGGAACCTTCTCCCGCGTTGCTGGATCACAAACCCAGCCAGCGATGCCTAGTTATCCAGCATGGACAGACGATCACGCCACCAATGATGCAGCCAATTCGCGTTTCCTGACTCAAGCGACGTTTGGTCCGAACCTATCGGATTTAGCCGCTGTGAAATCGATGGGTTATCGTGCCTGGATCGACGATCAATTCACCAAGACGGGAGTTCCTCATGTAACGAATCTCTACGAGAGCATTATAGGTAATCCTGGCATCCCTTATCAGTTGTCCACGGTCCTTAGGTCTTGGTGGAAAAACTCGATCACTGGCCAAGATCAGTTACGCCAGAGAGTCGCCTTTGCATTGAGCGAAATTTGCGTCGTTTCAGATAATGGACCACTGAATGACAACGGTCTGCTTTTATCACACTACTATGATACATTGCATAATCACAGTTTTGCAAATTTCCGCGATATTCTCAAGGAAGTCACACTTAGCCCGACGATGGGCCGATATCTCGATATGATGGGAAATCGTAAGGGAAACATCGTGACGGGCCAGATCCCAAATGAGAATTATGCTCGTGAGATTTTACAGCTTTTCTCCGCCGGACTTTATCGAGTCTGGCCTAACGGCACGCTCGTCCTCGATTCCACTGGCAGTGCGGTTCCGACTTACGATCAAAATACAGTGATTGGATTCTCGCGCGTTTTCACAGGTTGGCATTGGGGGCAGGAGTTACTGGCAGGTGGCCGTCTCCCTACGAATTTCAATCCCAGCAGTCGGAATTTTGATCAAATGATGCTAGTTCCCACTCAGCATGAATTAGGGACAAAGCGACTACTTGATCGAGTTGTTTTACCCGCTGCGCTAATCACCTCCTCCAGTGATACATCTACCGGACCTGCTTACACGATTCCAGTGCCAACTACGGCAGTTGGTGGCCAGCCATCTGCACCAATTATCACTTCAATTACCAATCAATATGATGCCAATGGTCTGCGGGATTTGGAAAATGCGCTAGACAACATTATCAATAATCCAGCCGTAGCTCCTTATATTTGTAGACAGCTCATACAACGTCTCGTCACCAGCCATCCAAAGCCTGAATATGTCCACCGCGTGGTTCGTGCTTTTAATGGGGAGCGGAATGTCGATGGCATCGCCACGGGAGTGAAAGGTGATATGAAAGAGGTGATTCGGGCGATCTTACTGGACTACGAAGCTCGCAGCCCAGTCGCTGCGGGTGACCCGCAGTTCGGAAAACAACGGGAGCCCGTTCTGCGCCTTACCGCTACTGCGCGGGCTTTTCCTTCTGTTGGAATTCCTAATAGCACGTATCGCGGAATCGGATCTCGCCAATTGCTCATCAACACACCGACGCCACATCGGTTGATTAACAACGACGGGATTTGGCTAGACAATTTTGTGGATAGCTCTGCCTCATCTAAAAAGCCGACTCCTAAGCGTTATGCGGCCACGAACACAACGCCGAGTTATAGCTTAGCGGGGGCTACCGGAATCGCGACGATCACTGCTCTAGGCTATCAAGTCGGCGATTTAGTTTCTATTCGATTCACTTCCGGAGCGCTCGGCACGACTGCTCCCTATAACGTAGTTCAGAGCTATACTGTCACTAGTGCGACTACTACCAATTTCACGATCAACATCGGGAGCACCACTGCATTTACCGGAACGATTACTGGCAACACAGAGACACCAAATCACTTTGTAGTAGATCGTGGGTCCATTGCATCTCCCAACTACACTTCCATTGGTAGCACAGTGAGCATTGGCACGAATGGCTATGCAGTAGGAGAAAAGGTGTATCTGAAATTTTCATTAGGCGGTCTCGCAACTGGCGCGTTTGATGGAGTATATACGGTTGCTAGCACCGTAGCTTCACCCGCCTCTTTTTCTGTCACACTTCCATCTTCACCCGCGAATACGACGGGGATAGTTAGCATTCCTAGAATCACCGGTGGCTACAATGTCACTAACATCACTGGTGGCTCTAACATCGATTTTTATGGTTCGGAAAATCATGACCTCCAAGTGGGTGATGCGGTACGTATAGATTTCCTAATTTCGAATTCAGGTGTTCCGGCGGTTGATGGTGAATACACGGTCACCAGCATTATCAGCCCAATGATTTTCAGAGTGACGACCTCCGCTACACTTGGCCGAGGTTCGCAGTCAGGAAACGGCTGTGTCATCTATCCATTGGTCGGGCCAAATTTAAATCGAAGTGGCACACTCACTGTTGGCTTCAATACATGGGATGTTGGCCAATCGGATAATATACTGAATCAAACACCGCTAGATGCTCCATCCGTGTTTAACTTCTTTTACCCAGATTACCAATACCCTGGAGCCATCGCGCAGGCAGGCATGACTACACCAGAGTTCCAACTAACGAATGATTCAAATACAATGAATCTCACCAATTCGATCGCTGATAGTTATGGGACAGGAAATACTAATGGGTATAGCGGATATCGAAGCAATGCAGTCACGATGGATCTGAGCCCCTATATGACGCCCGCTCTGACCTCTAATGCAGGCATTTCTGGTTTGGTCGATCAGATGAATATTTTGTTAGTGGGTGGGAATTTAACTCCCGCAGCAAAGACAGCTATCGTCAACTATGTCGCGAACACCACCAACTTCCCGCTGACCTCTCCTACTCCGTCCAATACTCAGATGCGAAATCGTGTCCGAGCTATTGTCCAGCTTATCGTCACCTCCGCTGAATTTGCAATCCAAAGATAATCTGCCCATGAAAACAGAATTCCAGCTCCCCTACATTTCGCGGCGTAATTTTTTGCAGAAGGCGGTCCCTGCTGCAGTAGGCGCTACCGTACTGTCTAATACGATACGGGATCTCCGCATTTTAAATAGTGCGATGGCGCAGGAGCCGATACCTACAGATTATAAAGCACTAGTTTGTGTTTTCCTTAATGGAGGGAATGATTCTAACAACATGATCATTCCGACGCTACCATCGGAATGGCAAAATTATGCAGATCTGCGCACTCCCGTTTTAGCGATACCGAATACGGACGGCAGTGGTTCTACGATATTAGGCGTCACTTCAAAAAATGGGATGCCAGGATTCCCGAGTAGTGATGGCCGAACTTATGGCTTTCACCCAGCAATGCCACAAATCCAAACACTGTTTAATGCGGGTGTGGTAGCTCCAGTTTTCAACGTGGGAACACTCAGTTTCCCGATGACCAAGACACAATACAGTGCGGGTAGCGTGCCGCGTCCACCGCAGCTTTTTTCCCATAGCGACCAGCAACTTCAGTGGCAGACTTCCCTATCAGATCAAGCATACACCAGTGGTTGGGCTGGACGTTTAGCGGATTTATTCACTCAGCCTGCAGATGTGAATGCGGGAGGACAAATCTCGATGGCTGTGACGTTGGCAGGATCTAACATTTTTCAAGTCGGCACGGCAAATGCGGCGGCGCAGTATGCCATTACTACGGGTGGGGCCGTTTCTCTGAGTAGCAGTTTCAACGCTGGCCGTAGGCCGATTCTGCAATCGATCCTAGATATCGATAAGACAGATGCAAATCTCCAAACTGCGGCGTATGCAGGTGTATTAGATCATGCGATTGCCCAAGCAGGAACTTTAACTACAGCTCTGAACACTCAAAATCTGAACTCAGCACCTTGGAATACTCGCTTTCCAGCAAGTAATAATATCACCACGCCAAATAGCACCACGACCTTTGCCTCTGGACTGATGGCGCAAATGAAATGGTAGCTCGTCTTATTGAGTTAGGAAGTCGGCCAGTGGCAGCTGGCGGCCTGGGCATGAAGCGCCAGATTTTCTTTATCCAGGCAGGCGGCTACGACACGCATACAAACCAGACAAACAACTCTGGAGCCACCACCGAAGATCGCGCGAAGGTGATCATAGGATCACATGCGAATCTCATGGCAGAGCTGAGCCAAACACTTAACGCGCTCTATCAAACGATGAATGATTTGGGGCTTGGCAGTTCTGTTACTGCATTCACAGCCAGTGATTTTGCCCGTACTTTCCAATGCAATGGCTTTGGCAGTGATCACGGTTGGGGTGGGCACCACCTCGTCATCGGTGGTGCGGTGAAAGGTGGAGCGACCTACGGAAAATTTCCAACACTAACCATCAATGGTCCTGATGATACAGGAACCGGGCGCTGGATTCCGACGACTTCTGTCGATCAATACGCAGCGACGCTGGCGACTTGGTTCGGCGTCACTCCTAGCAACTTAGCAAGAGTCTTCCCGAATCTCGGGCGCTTCTCGTCATCGAATCTCGGTTTCATGGCATAGTGACAATGAAGCGGCGCATCTTTTTCTCTTAGGTGTCGTCGCGCTCGTGCTGCTCATCGCGTTCATGAATGAAGGGCGAAAAGCCAATGTGGCAAAGGAAGTTCCGGCGGCGAGAATCAAAACTTCCACACCGATTGCGGTTCCCGCTTCCGACAAATCCGAATCAGCGCCAGCATCCGCCCCGGATTCTACACCGATTTCTCCACCCCCGCGGAGTGAAGCTTCCCGCGCTCCTAGCAAGCGGGATTTTTCTGATCCGTTAGGAAGCGCTCCATCCGAAGCGGCTCCCGCCCGCAGCTTCAACCCACCCAGTGGGGAACAGGAGCCGGTCTTTCAAGCCATCCAACAAATGTTCAGTCGCTACCGCACCATCACTGGCGAAAACCCAGTGGGGACGAATGCCGAAATGATGAAGGCGATAATGGGTGGTAACCCGAAAAGTGCGATGCTAGGTCCGCCAGAGGGCCAAACTGTGAGTGGCGATGGGGAATTGTTAGATGAATGGGGCGCTCCCTATTTTTTTCACCAACTTACTAAAGACGTGATCGAAATTCACTCTGCTGGCCCTGACCGGAAACTCTGGACTGGCGACGACGTTCTCAGCCGATGATTTAGCGTGGGCTGCGCCTATCAAATTTCATACTCCACGCCCGGTTCCGGGACGATGACTTCTGCATCTGGCAGGCGAGTGTGGATCTCTTTGCGGAACCATTCAACTGCACCGTCATCACCATGCACGAGAAAGACTTTCTTCGGCGCGACTTTGACGATGTAGTCAGCGATGGCATCACGTGTGGAGTGACCACTGAAATCGAAGACACGTGTTTCGCAATTCAACTTTACCGGCGGATACGCTGGATCAAGCGTGATCATGTCGCCAGGTTTCGCGGCCCGGATTTTACCACCGGGAGTTTCTGGATCTGCATAGCCCACGAAGAAAAGCCCGTGTTTGGCGTTTTCCAATAAACCCTGGCGAGCAAAATTGTTAGAAACTGTTTTTTCTGACATCATCCCACTAGAAAGAGCATAGATACAGCCTGGCAGAAAAGGGATCGGTCCTTTTCGTTTCTTGCTGCCAGCCTCCAGCTCCATGTCTTTCAGAAAACGGAAACCGGATAAATGGCGGCGGGATTTTCACTGAAGCGATCATAAATCAGCGTCATCTTGGTGCTCAATCCACCGATATAGACAGGCGTGTTTTTCGGGATGAGGCCTTCTGCTTTAAAACGATGTAACATCCCGAGAACTTCCTGCGTTTTCCCCATCGCGAAAACTGGAATCAATACAGACCCTTTCCGCGCGATTACGTTTTTGATCGCTTCTGCTAGGGAATTTTCCTCCGTATCACGATCGTAGTCGGCGCGGCGGGATTGTTCGCCACGTGTCGTTTCCACGATCAATGCATCGACAGGTGTCTCAGGAAATAGCGCCCCTTTCTGCAGCGTGCTGTGCTCGAAATTCACATCACCAGTGTAGAAAATTTTCTTCCCATCACCTTGGATCGTTACGCCAACGGAACCAAGAATGTGTCCAGCATCGTGAAAGGTCGCGCGCATGGTGCCTTTAGGATCGAGATCGAACGGGCGCTCAACATTGCGAATTTCAAAAGCCTCTTCGATTTCATCTAACTCTCGATGCTCGAAAAGCGGATATTCCGCGATGCCGTGCTCCACACGCTTTGACTGCATGACGTTCACGGAATTGTGCAACATCGCGCAGGCCAATTCTGCCGTTTCTGGCGAGAGAAACACCTTCGCCTGTGGCTGATCATTTAGAAAAACTGGCAGGGTGCCGACGTGATCGAGATGGGAGTGGGTAATAATGATCGAGTCCGCTGTGCCGTAGCGTAGAAACTCATAATGCGGAACAGCCTCAGAGCCTTCATGTTTCGGGTGCATCCCCGCGTCTAGCACGACTTTAGCAGACTGGGTCTTGAGCAAATAGGAATTCGCGCCGATACCGGCGTGGCGACAGAGACTTTTAAAGATCATGAGAAAATGCGGAAATCAGATAACACCCGCACCTTGAGTCCGCAGCCAGCCCCTGTCAACCAAGCCAAAAAATTAGGTGATTTCACGGTTTTGGCATGTAAGGACCGAGCCGCCAGCTCCATCGGCAAAAATGAGAGTCATTCCGCGTTCATGATTTCGATCACTTGCGACCATGCCCAGTCCACCCGATTTCCAACACTACTCAGAGTGGTTTTTTGAAAATGGCGGTTAGGACAAAAAAACGCAGCTCCCTCGTCACTCTTTCATGACCCTCTGCGGCAAACCCACGCAGGTAACCATGACCGATCAATGCCGAATTGCACCGACAGTGAGGACACGCACTTCTGCGCACTTCCAGACGAAAATTAAGCAACTCCAAAGAATCAGGAGCCAGCAAATGGCTGAATTTCATCCAAGTAGCTTAGACTCGATCCACCCATGGTTCGCAACTCCGTATTTCGAGCGTTGTGACAAGCCGCCAGTCTCAACAAGACGCAGCCATCCGTGTTCCACGGCCTCGAACCGCCACAAACTGCCACAAACTGCCACGAACCGCCTCGAACCGCCACAA
>JAAURL010000111.1 GCA_012032235.1 Akkermansiaceae bacterium
CGAATATCACTTTACCTAATGTTCCAGATGGACTCGGCGTTGGTGGATTGCAGGTCGCAGGTGGAGCGAATGTGGGCTCGGCAAACTGGGTGGGCGCGAAACTGCCTAGCCAGAAAATTAACAAAGGAAAAACCGAAGTCACGATCGAGCAGACGAGCCAACAGGCATTGCTCAACTGGCAAACTTTCAATGTAGGGAGAAATACCAAAGTTACCTTTGATCAATCCAAAGGCGGCAAGGATGCTCCAAAATGGGTAGCGTTTAATAAGATCAAAGATCCTACCGGCGATCCTAGCCAGATTCTCGGGTCGATCAAGGCGGATGGCCAAGTCTATCTCATCAATGGCAACGGGGTGATTTTTGGTGCCAATAGCCAGGTGAATGCGCGTGGCCTCACGGTTTCCTCGCTCCCGATCAATGACAACCTGATCACTAGCGGTCTACTGAATAACCCGAGCGCGCAGTTCTTGTTCAGTGGTCTAGCGATCCCCGGTACGACGGGTGGAGCTCCCGCATTTACGCCGGAGGCGGCACTCGCGGTGAATGGCGGGAAATATGGAGACATCATCGTTCAAAAAGGAGCGAAGTTAGAAAGTCCGACGAATGAGGCGAAGGAGGGCGGGCGGATCACTCTCGTGGGGCCGAATGTGCGGAACGAAGGCTCGATTTCCACTCCCGATGGCCAGACGATTTTAGCAGCGGGACTGCAAGTCGGCTTCAGGGAAAGTGCAGACCCTAGCCTGCGCGGGCTGAATGTGGCTGTTGGAAAAGTGGCGGATCCTGTTGCGGGAGATTACGCAGGCGGTGTTTCTAACAGCGGAATCATCGATGCAAATAGA
Source organism: Akkermansiaceae bacterium (assembly GCA_012032235.1). Classification (GTDB taxonomy): domain Bacteria; phylum Verrucomicrobiota; class Verrucomicrobiia; order Verrucomicrobiales; family Akkermansiaceae; genus Luteolibacter. The sequence goes on from JAAURL010000111.1 coordinate 840, forward strand.
GGAAACATCACCCTGACTGGTCGGGATGTGAATCAATCCGGTGTGCTGACGAGTACGACCTCAGTCGCTTTTAATGGACGGATCGATCTTTTGGCTGAGTACGATAAATTTGTCAGCACCTCCGGCGGCGGCATTACTTTGTTTGATGGAGCGACTGGTACGGTCAATTTGGGCAGGGAAAGTTTGATCCGGATTTTGCCTGAATTAAAGAGCAAGGAAACGACGACCGGGACGGAGCTAACGCTGCGTTCGCAAGTGAACATCACCGGGAGAACGGCGCGGTTCGGCCAAGATTCGGTGTTGTTAGCCCCCAATGCCCTAGTGAATGTAAAGCTGGGAAAAATTAACATCATCAACCCAGGCCAGGTCACAGCCACTAGCGAGTTTAGTCGGTCGGAGGGCCAAGCGTTTTTTGACCAAGGAGCATTGATCGATGTTTCCGGATCGATTGCCGTTCCGGTTCCCGTTTCACAAAACATCATCAAGGTGCAGTTGCGTGGTGACGAACTGGCAAATTCCCCGCTCCAGCGGACTGGTATTCTCCGGGGAGCGACCATCAGTGTCGACATTCGTGATCAGGGAGTTTTCCAACAGCAGATGTGGGCAGGTACGCCATTGGCTGACTTGTCTGGCTTCATTAACTTGATTCAGAAAGGCGTCGGCCAGCTCACGGTTGGCGGCGGATCGGTAAATATCAGTGCCGGCGAATCGGTGGTGATGGCGACTGGGTCAAAAATCGATGTTTCCGGTGGATCGATCAAATACACTGGCGGGACGGTCCAGACGACGCACCTGCTTTCAAAAGGTAGACTCATCAATATCCGCGATGCCCGCCCGGACGAGGTTTATGACGGGATCGTAAATGGTGATGCGGTGGAGGCCCGCATAAAGTGGAATGTCCGCAATACTTTCCGGAATCCGTTGGCTCCAAACGGGGGCCGCTTTGAAGAAGAGTCCATCTCTGGCGGCGCTGGTGGTAAGCTCGCGATCACTGCTCCCAAGATGACATTGGGCGGAGTATTTCAAGGCAATACATTTGACGGCGAAAGGCAGCGCATCATTCCAGCAGCGAATAGTTCTCTGACTTTAAATTTCACTGCGGAACGGTTTGTTACTGCGGGAAGTCTGCTGAATGGGATTATCTCGCCGACTCCGCCGAAGGTTATCTTCCAATCGGACGTCCTCCAGCTGAAGAGGGGAGCAATACGGTTTATCTTTCTAGCAAACTATTAACTCAGCAAGGATTCGGTTCGCTAACGATTGATAACCACGATGGAGAGATCGTGGTCCCATCAGGAGTGGAGCTTCAGGTCAAGGCCGGTGGGGCGCTGGACTGGAGAGCATCCAATACCACGATAGACGGGAAAATCACTGCGCCAAACGCCACGCTGACTTTCAGGAACTACAATTTCACTTACGCAGATAGCCTAGGGTTTGCTGCCGTAGGGCGCTCAACCATTGCTGCTCCAAGCCCGAATCCAGATCGGGGGATTTTCCGTCTGGGAGAAACCGGGGTGATTAGCACAGCAGGATTGCTCGTCGATGATCGGCTAGGCTCGCGATCTGCGGGCTTGCAGCCGTTGCAAACCCGGGGTGGCTCGCTGTCGATCCAGGCTTTTTCTGCTGACCTAGCAGCAGGAGGTGTACTCGATGTTTCTGGCGGCGCGGTGATCAATGCCCGGGGCGGGGTGACTCATGGAAATGGTGGTAACTTATCGATCCTAACGGGAAATGATGTGGATGAGAGATCCATCGGTGGAGGGCGCTTAAATCTGGCTTCCACGCTGCGTGGTTATTCCGGTGGCACTGGTGGCTCTTTAGCGCTGGGCGCTGCTGCATTCCAAGTCGGTGGAAATCTAACAGATCCCGCGAAAACGCTCATCGATCCCAATCTTTTCAGCCAAGGCGGATTCAATTCCTTTTCGCTAACAGGCTTGGGAATTGCCTCGCCACCAAATTCGGGGGGAAACCCCACTCCCGGGGTCACGATTGCCGCCGGTGCGACGATCCAGCCCGTGGTGCAGAGCCAAGTGCTCGATTTGATATCGGGGAAAAATCCGGTGTTTAAAATTCAAACGCTAGAGGAAGGCGTCCGCCGCCCTGTGAATTTGACGTTTGCATCTACAGGGCAGTCTGCTGCCTTCAATGGTCAAGAATTCGTGCGGGGAGACGTATTGATGGAAAATGGCGCATCCATCATCACCGATGCGAAGGGCAGCGTGACGCTACGCGGCGTGACGACGACGGTTCTGGGAAGCATCACCACGCCAGGAGGAAATATCTCCATCTCAACCGATTCGGTTGGTTTTTTCGCGGCTATTCCAGAGGCGCGAACACGCACCACTGTTATTTTGGGAAGCAGCGCCCGGCTTTCCGCAGTTGGTAAGACGGTGCTGACCGCCTCTCCGCTTGGCATCCGCCAAGGAGAAGTTGTCAAAGGAGGGAATATTTCGGTATCAGGCAATCTCGTCGCAGAAAGAGGCGCAGTGCTGGATGTTTCCGGGACGCAGGGAATTCTTGACCTGAATCCTAGCTTTAAGGGGATCAAAAATGCAGGGAAACCTAAATTGACTGGCGACAAGTTTGTGCCAGTCACCATTGCCAGTGATGGTGGTAGTATCAGTTTACTTGGTGGAGATGCATTTTTATATTCTGATGCGACACTGATTGGTAGAGCGGGTGGAGATTCTGCGATTGGCGGGACCATCACCATCCAGGCACGTAGATTCCGCCCTGACAACACTGCCTCCAATACCGCAGAGGTGAACTTGGTGGTTAGCCAAGGGAAATCGATTCTGCCAAACTCTACCACTCCATACACCGTTGGATCCGCCGTGCTAGGTAGTGATGGCAATCTATTGCCGGGGTTGGGTATCTTTAATTTAGATGGTATCAATGGTGGTGGATTCGACACGTTGGCACTGAATGGGAATGTACGCTTTGACGGTGCAGTTTCACTGAAATTGCCAGGCAGTATTCGGGTCGCTAACGGCGGAGTGATTTCAGCGAATCAAGCGGTGAATCTAACTGCTGGCTATATCGCGCTGGGACAAGAATTCAAAGCTCCTCAGCTGCCGAACACGCTTGAAACTATTTTTCAGCCGATTGATGCTAACGGGAATCCTGAGGCTGGGTCTTTCGCCCTTTCTCCAACTTCTGGCGGTGGCAGTTTAAAGCTGACAGCCGAACTCATCGACATTGGAAATATCTCCCTGCAAGGAATCGGGAGTGCCAGCTTTGACGCTAGCCAAGGAGATATTCGTGGAAACGGAACTTTAAGCGCGGCAGGAAATCTGTCTTTCAAAGCCGGGCAAATTTATCCCACCACGGCAGGGAAATTTAACATTTTCGCCTACGATCCTAGTTCCACGGTCCGTGGTTCCGTCATCATCGAAGGAGGAGCAGCTCGTTCGCTCCCATTTTCCGCAGGTGGACAGCTCTCGATTTATGCGTCAGATATACGCCAGGCTGGAACATTGCGCGCACCGATTGGGACGATCCGTCTCGGCTGGGATGGCACAGGGAGCGCGCCTTTTGACCCGATTCGTAATGGAAACGCGAATGCTCCGCGCACCACTCAGCTTACTCTCGCGAGTGGCAGTGTGACCTCGGTTTCTGCCATTGATCCGATCACGAAGAAGCAAGTCGTGCTCCCGTATGGCATCGGCCGAGATGGAAATGCGTGGATCGATCCTGCGGGCAATGACATCACGATCAGTGGTTTGCCTGCGAAAACGGTGAATCTTTCTGCGACCAATTTCACCTCCGAAAAAGGATCGGTGATCGATTTGAAAGGTGGGGGAGATCTTTACGCTTATCGCTGGATTTCTGGAAATGGTGGTAAAACGGATATTCTCGCATCCCAGGGCAGCTTCGCGGTCATTCCCGGCTACGGCTTTGACTACGCGCCCTACGCACCTTTCAACGGCGCTGCGGCGACTCAGCTAGGCGGAGATCTCGGCTACGTGAATAGTTCACTGAAAGTCGGCGACCAGATCACCTTAGGGAAAAGCAAAGGTCTCCCTGCTGGAACCTACACTTTGCTCCCTGCCAGATATGCGCTCCTCCCCGGAGCTTTCCTCGTGACGCCGCAGGCGGCAAATGCAGCTGGCAAGGTGAAACGTCCAGAAGGGGCCGCAATTATTTCTGGCTATCGGGCAAATTCGTTAGATCCTAACAGAAATGGCGTCACACAGATCGCACGCTTTGAAGTGGCAAATGCCAAAGTCGTCCGCGCCCGCGCCGAGTATCAGAATTTCCTCGCTAACACCGTGCTGAAAAGTGCGGCAGAGCTCCGTGAAATCACGATTCCTAGATTACCTGTCGATGCTGGCTATCTTTCCTTTTCCGCCACGGGCCAAATGTCATTGGCAGGAGGAATCGAATCGAGCACGCCGAAGCTTAAAAATAAAGACGGCCCCACCATTAACCTAGGCCGTGGGAGCTTGATCGATATCAATAGCCCCGGAAATATCTTAATTAACTCGACTGGCACGGGCGGTGAAGTAGGGGATCTCGTCATCAGCTCTTCACTGCTCAATCGCTTTGGTGCGGAGAGCTTGCTGATCGGTGGTTTGCGAAATTTCACGCCGGACGGAGTCTCTGTCTCGGTCAATGCGGATCGCCTCACTTTAGACAATGCCGGGGCGCCACTAACAGGCACGGATATCATTCTGGTAGCCGAAAAAGAGCTCACTCTTGCCAGTGGCTCAAAGATCGATGCGAAGGCTAGCAAAAGAGATTTCGGCTCCATCCAGATCGGCAACAGTAACGTCGCTGGTAGTGGAAATGGAGCGCTCGTCCGGGTGAATGGAGATTCATCAGAGACGGTATCTCGCGTGGGAGTCAATTCATCGAGGCGCCGAATCTAGTGGTGCGGGCGGGAGCAGAACTTTCCGGCGGGAGCATCACGCTGGATTCCACCTCAGCCACGAATTTGAGTTCAGAGGCGCGTTTGATCGCTGCCGGCGTGGCGCTGAGCAGTGGGCAAATCAGCATCCAACTCGCAAACGCGGGCGCTTTAAATCCGACCACTGGACTTGTTCTCTCAGGAGATGCGCTCACCAGCTTGCAGTCATCTGCTAGTAGTTTAAAACTCGCTAGCTACTCCAGTCTCGATCTATACGGGACAGGCACACTTGGCGCGAGTCAGCTGCAAAAACTCTCCCTGGAGGCCGCAACGATCCGTGGCCTGAACACAGGTTCCGGCACAGTCACGGTGACGGCCAAGAACTTGTCGATTCAGAATTCAGCGCGTGTTCTAGCTCCTGCATCTGCGCCGGGCACGCTACAAGGCTCGTTGATCTTTGATGCAGACGAAATCCTTCTCGGCTCAGGAAATGTCGCGGCTACGGGGTACGCGAATACCACACTGCGATCCAGAGGAGGGATTCTGGCCACAGGAAATGGTGGTTTCCGCGCAGCGGGTAGCCTCGACCTTAGAGCGCCAATCCTGACAGCAGGAACCACCACCGATTATGACATCACAGCGAGTGGATTGCTGGAGGTGATACGCCTTGGTTCCGCGCCGACTGTCTCTGGCGGATTGGGAGCAGAGCTTGATCTGATAGGTGCTGATGTCAGTGTGCAGGGCGATATCACCTTGAATAGTGGTGAGCTTAACATCACTGCACTTTCCGGGAATCTATCAGTAGGAAACCTAGCTGCCGCCAAATTAGACCTAGGTGGCAAATCGAGGAAATTTTCCGACGTGACACGTTACACTAGCGGTGGTGTTGCAAACCTAACATCTTCTTTTGGCTCGGTGAATATCGGCGGCTTGGCTGAGATTTCAGTCGCGGCACAGGATCAAGGCGGCAACGCAGGTGGCATCCACGTTACTGCGGCGAATGGCGCATTTAGTCTCATTGGATCTGTCAATGGCTTTGCAGGTAGCTCTGGGCGCAAAGGCGAGTTTTCCCTAGACGCGGGAAGCATCGCTGGTGGCAGGCTCGGGAGTTTGGATGCCTTGCTAAACGCTAACAACTTCACCGAATCCAGAGAATACCGCCTCCGCACTGGAGATGTATTTGTCGATGGTTTGGCAAATTCACACACTTATCGAGTTTTCGCAGATGCGGGAAATATCACGGTCTCTAACACGATCAATGCGGCTGGTAAAACTGGCGGCACCATCGACCTAAAAGCAAATGGGAGTTTGACGCTTTTGAGCGGCGCAATACTCGATGCTTCCGGGGCGGAGTTTAGCACTGCCGGTAAAGGTGGCTCCATCACGCTGGAGGCAGGAACGCAGAGAAATGGTGTAGCCAATGGAGCTGCCATGCTTGACCTACGTGCAGGCTCTAACATCAGGCTCGGTGTAGCAGCTAATAATTCTAACAGCGCCACATTTGGGAACTTCACCGGCACCCTGCATCTCCGTGCGCCACGCACCGCTGGAAATGATGGCATTCAGGTCGCTGCGATTGGTAGTGCTATCAATGGAGCATCGAGTATCTTGGTGGAAGGCTACAAAGTTTACACTCCCGCAGGTGGCACCATCACAGCTGCTGTTCAGAACTCGATAAGAAGCGATGCCGAGGCATTCCTAGGCACGGCAGGCACAGAGTCCGCAAGTTACACGGCGATGCTGAGTAGCCTAGCTCGCCCTGACCTAGATCTGATCCTCTCGCCTGGCGTGGAAATCATCAACTCTAACGGAAATCTGACTCTAGGCACTTTGACTTCCACATCAACCAGTGATTGGGATCTGGGCACGTTCCGATTTGGACCAAGAAGTGCGCCCGGTGTCCTCACGCTGAGAGCCACAGGAGATCTCCAATTTTACAACGCTCTAAGCGATGGCTTCCAAGCCGTTACCCCAAGCGCAGCAAATGGAAATTCCTCCTTATGGTTAGCTCCACTGCTGGCGCAAAACAGCCTACTACCAGTCAATACTCAATCATGGTCCTACCGTTTCACCGCCGGAGCAGATCTTTCTTCAGCGAACTTTAGAGCCACCCGCCCGCTATCAGATGGCATCGGCTCATTGCTTCTAGGGAAAAATTATGGGAACGCGTCTTTCGTCAGTGGAGCGAATGCCACAACTGCGAACGCGATTTCCAATCGATTCCAAGTCATCCGCACCGGTTCAGGAAACATCGACATTCATGCAGCGCGGAATGTTCATCTCCTGAATCAATTTGCCACGATCTATACAGCTGGAACTCAAGTGGCGGCTCCTACGACGCTCTTCACCACAGGTGATTTTGCCCTACCGATTCTCACTGCGAATAATCCGTCAGCTGGCGGAAACTTATTAGGGACTCTCCAACAAAGCTATTTGGCGCAATACAGTTTGGCTGGAGGCCATTTATCGATCAAGGCGGGAGGTGACATTTCACGACTGACTCGCAATGCCAATAATACCCAAACCGGAGGCATTTTAATCGCAGATTCATCTCGGCAGTTGCCAAACAACTGGCTCTATCGGAGGGGTTTTGTTGATCCTGCTACCGGTGAATTCGGAATTGGCGGATTTGCTCGTACCGGCCAGTTTACTGAAATTCTTGATCCTTCCGCCTCCACCACATGGTGGGTAGATTTCAGCAATTTCTTTGAAGGCATCGGCACACTTGGTGGCGGAGATGTCACTTTGGCCGCTGGAAATGACGTGCAAAACGTGGATGCTGTTGCCGCTACCAATGCCCGCGCTGCCAGAGGAATACCAGACGCGAGCCGATTCATAGAGCTAGGCGGCGGAAATGTGACCGTGCTGGCAGGTAGAAATATCGATGGCGGAGTTTATTATGTTGAGCGAGGCCAAGGGAGACTGGAGGCGGGAAATCAAATCACCACCAACCAGACCCGCTCTCCATCTCTGGGGATCTTGTCCAATCTCACCAATCCCTCTTCGGCGGTTGGCGACCCAAACACCTGGCTACCGACCACACTTTTCCTAGGCAAAGGAGCCTTCAACATAGAGGCCCGCAGCGACGTTCTCATCGGCCCTGCGGCGAACCCGTTCCTTTTACCTTCAGGAATCGGTAATCAGTTTTGGTATAAAACTTATTTTAATACTTACGATCCGAGTAGCTCGATCAATGTTACTTCCTTAGGTGGTTCGATCACTCACCGCTCAGAAGTGTTCAACCCACCCACTGCGCTACGTGGAGCGAATCAGAGTTTGCCTGTGCTTGAGGCGTGGGTATTGAATCAACAATTCTTTAGCAGCAATGGTACCAATGCCGCGACGAGCCAGCCATGGCTACGACTTTCTGAATCCGCGATTAGCGGCGTCTTCGATACGATTTTCACGATCGCCGCTCCCAACCTGAAATCCACGGCGTTGTCCGGCGATATCAATCTGGCTGGTGGATTTTCACTATTTCCATCTAGCAAAGGCCAGATCGAGCTCGTGGCGGGAGGATCCATCAGTGCCTTTAGACCATTAGGAAAAGCTACAAGCGACGGAGTTACAGCTCAGACCTACAAATCTGCGACGATCAATCTATCCGACGCAGATCCGCTCTCGATTCCAGGTGTCTTGAGTCCTTTTGCCTTCCAGTCAGTCGTGGGGCGTGGCTTAGGTCGATTGCGTTCTACGCTGCCGGTTAACATTGGTGGAGTTATACTAGGCGGAAATTTCCTGAGATTCATCGATAATAAATTCTTGGAAAGCGGAGCTACTAACGAAAATCTGGAAAAAAAACTGTCACTTCACGGCACCTCTCTGCTTCACCTAAATGATCCTGAACCTGTCCGGCTCCTCGCGCTGAATGGCAACATCGATGGGCTTACCCTTTTCTCGCCTAAAGCAACGAATGTGATTGCCGGAAACGACATTTCCGACGTTGCCCTTTACATTCAAAACCTCAAACCAAGCGACTACAGTGTCGTCAGTGCGGGTCGGGATTTGAAGCCCATCGATCCTAATACCGCATCCCGTCTCTTGGCGAATACACCGGGAAACAGAGAAGATGGCGAGCCGCTGGTGGGTGACATCCAGATCTCTGGTCCCGGCACTTTACAAGTCCTCGCGGGGAGAGACATCGATCTCGGAATACCATCACCTGGTGCGGCGGCCATCGTTGGCACCAACGTCGGTATCTCTAGCGTTGGCAACTTTAGAAATGGAGCCCTCTCCACGGATGGCGCGAGCATCGTCGTCGGCGCGGCCTAGGCCCAGCCAGTAGTATTTCTACTAGCAGTCTGAAGCTTGATAATTTCATCAAGGACTTCGTCCTCACCGAAACGGGAGCGGAATACCTGAAAGAAATCGCGAAAGACGTCGATTTCTCGAAACTCTCCAAGGAGGAACAGGCCAGTCTTGCACTTGAAATATTCTATTTAGTCCTGCGTGATGCCGGACGAGATTTCAATGATCCTAAGAGCCCGGACTTCAATGATACCAAATATCCAAATGGTCGTGCTGCGATCAAAACCTTGCTAGGTGATGGGCAATTCAAGGGAGAAATCCGGACTCAACAGCGGAGTATCCGCACGCGTAGTGGTGGTGATATCAGTATCCTGACGCCAGGCGGTGGTCTGACCTTGGCAAGGAATTCCAACGTCAGTCAGACGCCGCCAGGGATCGTCACGGATGCCGGCGGCAATGTTTCGATCTACACGGATCAAAGTGTAGATATCGGCAACCTTCGGATCTTCACTCTGCGTGGTGGTGACATCACCATCTGGTCAGACAAAGGTGACATCGCCGCTGGAACCTCCTCGAAGAGTATCTCCGCCGCCCCGCCGACGCGCGTCGTATTCGATGTGCAAAGTGCCGCCGTCGAGAATGACCTAGCCGGTCTCTCCACGGGTGGTGGAATCGGAGTCCTAGCCACCGTCGCCGGCACCAAGAA
>JAAURL010000112.1 GCA_012032235.1 Akkermansiaceae bacterium
CAGCGTGGAGCCAGCAGGCCTATCTGAAGGCCTCAAATGCTGGTGTAAATGACTTTTTTGGCTCCTCGGTGGCGATCTTTGGCGACACGCTGGTCGTGGGGGCAGAGAGAGAAGCCAGCGGCACGGCGGGAGTGAACAGCACGCCAAACGAATCGGCTGATAAAGCAGGGGCAGCTTATGTCTTTGTGCGGAGCAGCAACACTTGGAGCCAGCAGGCCTACCTAAAGGCCTCAAATCCCGGCGAAAGTGACAATTTTGGTACCTCGGTGGCGGTCTCTGGCACGACCATCGCTGTTGGTGCTGTTTTCGAAGCCAGTAGTGCGACGGGAGTGAACAGCACGTCAGACGAATCGGCTAATAATGCAGGGGCAGCTTATATTTTCGCCTGCCCAGAGCCGCAATTCTTAGTGAAAGCAAAGTTCAAGTCCAAGCGTGGCAAAGTGCGTGGCGTGGGGAGTTTCAACCAAGGCAGCAAAGTAACGCTGAAAGCCAAGCCGAAAAAAGACCGCAAATTCCTCGGCTGGTTTGAGAACAAGAAGCTCATTACCAAGAAAAAGAAACTGGTGATTAAAAACCTAACAGCCAATCGCTCCTTCGTGGCGAAGTTTAAGTAAATGATCTGGGGAGCGCCTGCGTTTTGAGAGGCTTTTTTCATTTTCCCGAGGAGATAAAATTTCACCGCATTCGCGCAGACGGACCGGTTTCTCCATCTGCGCGTATCATTGTCCATCTGCGATTAAATCTTGGCTTTCAAGGGAATTGACGGAGCGTTCTCGATCCTCCATTTTCTGCGGTATGGATCATCACGTTTATTTTTGGTTGAAAGAAGAACATCATAACGCGGCAGATCGTGCTGCTTTCGAGCAAGGTCTAGCGGGTTTATTTAAAATCAGCCTCGTGGCTGGCGGGCGCTGGGCCGTCCCCGCTAAAATCGCCTTTCGGCCGGTGGTCGATCAATCTTGGGACTACGCATTGACGATGCTATTCAACACGATCGAAGACCATGATGCCTATCAGATTGATCCTGATCACAATGTGTTCATCGGTAAATTCAAAGATTGGTGGGCGCAAGTGCAGGTCAAAGACCTGGCCTAACGCATCATTGATTGGAGCGTCTGCTTCATTTCCTCCGGCCAATCAAGCTGCTGGAGCGTTTTGGAGTTTTCCCACTGCGGATCGATTTTGATCAGCTCTTGAAAGTAAGATTTCGCTTCTTCTTCAGCGCCAGATTGTATCGCAGCGATGGTTAGCATCGCGGTGGATTGCGCGAGCTGATCCGCAACGGAAATTCCGTACTTTCTTTTCCTCGAAAGAAAAAATTTGATAGTCTTTCCTTTTGAATTTCCTGTGAAGCAAAGCGATCCAGCCAGCTCGTGTCGCTAGAGTTTCATCGTTTGGGAACTGGCGTAGTCCTTTGATGAGGATATTCAGCGCTTGGCTGGGATCCATATTTTCAAAAGCGGAATAGGCAGCTTCTGTGTAATCGCTGGGTAATTGTGTTTCTAAGGAATGTTCGGTGATGAGCTCGATCCAGCGGGCATGGGCTTCCTGATAGTTTCGAGAATGAGTGAGTGCTGTAGCCTCAGTCCGCAAACAAAGTGCCGCTGGAGCGCCCAAATCACGAGCGATCTTAGCAAGTTGGAATGTTGATTCTGCTTCTTCTTTATACTTAGAAAGTATGAGCGCCGCATTCATGCAGGCATCCGTATATTTCTTACGACCTACGATGCTTATCGTAACTGGGTCTATGAATCGGGCGATGACTTCCTTTCGTTCGCTCTCGGGTGCTTTTTCAGAAATGATTAACGCAGTGAGTTGTTTGTTCACATTTTGACTCATGGAATTGAAAGCCAGGGAGAAATCTGCTAGCTCCCAGCCATCCCAATCTTCACGGCAGGAAATTTCTGTTAGATCGGGAGAAATTTCTGGCCAGTTTGAAATGACTTCTGCTTTGCGGTCTCGCAGCCATGCGATCCGGGAAATCGCCAGATGCCGCAGTGTAGGCGGGAGATCGATCGAAGAGGAGAGACACTTTTCAATCCATTCGGGTTGGTCGGACTCGAGAGCCAGCGCTAATGCGGTTGCAGCTCGCTCTCCTTTTCCTCCTGCGGACTGGATTGCGGCTAAGATCTCTGTGGAATTTCCGCTACTGAAAATTTTCTCCAAGGTGGGTTTGATTTTTTCATCTGAAATGGTGCGTGCCAGCCGATTTTCTAACAGTCTAAAATTCTCCTGTCTGGTGTGTCGCAAATGGATGTCACGAAACTCTGCGATCAACGAGCTGAAGTCCAACCGGGGAAATGCAGATTGAATGACGCGAAAATCACAGGCCGTAAATGCAACTAACCGATCCACGACAGGGATTTGTTTGTCTGCGGATTCATGGCGCCCCGCGAGTGCTTTTGCTAGGTTTTTTAGGGCGGCGATTGTTTGACCATTCACCGGGTCTGGCGGCGATGGATTTGATCTGGCAGTGGCTGGTGGCAGCATACGATGGACGAGGATCGTGCCGTTTTCCTCTCCTGTGATCACCCGATTTTCGCCAAAGGCAAGCGCGGTAATCGGCGATGCCAGCTCGATAGGAACGTGGGATTTCATCGGAAGATTCAGGGATTTTCCGTTCACGGAGAATGGTGAATCTTCAGCGCCATTCATCAATCTGGACCAAATGTTAGGCTGGAGGCTCCAGGGAAATCGGCGGGCGAGCGTTTCTGATTTCAGAGAGCCATCTTCTTGATCGCTGTATGAAATGATTGATCGCACAGGCGGGAGATTTTCTCCGGGATCTTGTAGGACCAGAACTTCATTTCCATTTGCGGAGAACTGCGCGTGACTCAAGCTGATCGACTCAGTCATTGGAATTTCTCGAACTGGCTTCACTGGAGAAATCGGAATTTCTAATAAATCTCCATTAGTGTGAATGATCCGTAGTTCTGTTGAATTGAGAAATGCGGCCAGCGGTGCGGAAGCTTTTTCTGTAGTCAACTTGGTTGTCCGGATGATCTGGCCTGTGGCGCAATCCCGTAAATGCCAAGTGACCGGGGAATCTTCATCCGATCCACAACACGGATGTGCGACTAATAATCCGTCTGCGGAAAAGGAAATCATCGCAGAGGCTGTGAGGTGCTCCGGGATGCGCCCAAGATCACAGATTGGCTTTAGAGTTTGGGCATTGCACAGCAGGGTGCTTTCTCCACGCTGAATGATGACAAATTTGCCTTGCGGGCCCGCTAACAGATTTCGATTTTTCCCAGTCGGGTGTGGAAATAAAACGCTCTTTAACTCCATGGTTTCCAAATCCCAGAAAACGGTGGTATTGGTTTTTCCTCCTAGATTCACCCACAAAGAAGATGGAGCTACGAATGATAATTGATCGATTCGCTCCGCATGTGTGATCGTGATTTCAGGAAAAGTCCAAGTGGTTTTTGTTAGCGTTTGAACGAACAGATCTTTTGCTACTGACGAAGCGGGATTCATTTCCAAAGCGCCGACGATTCTCGTAAGAGCTTCATCGTAACGCTTTTCACCGAGCTTGATCTTCGCAGCTGCTAGATTTTCAGCGGTTTCTTCAGCGATGATTTGCGGATCGACCTGAGGCGCCGTTGGTGGAGGAGGAGGGGTCTGAGCTCGCGTGACTTTCTCTGGACGTTTGCACCCGGAAAGGCCTGCTATCAACGCGAGCAGTGTGGTTAGAAATATGGATCGCTGGTTCCCGCTCAACATGCCCCAACTGAGAAACGCCGCTGACCGCGCTTCATGTCTTTGACAGTTGCGGTTCATGGAGCTCTCGCGTGGGTTTTTAAAGCCCGCTTTTTTGGATTAAATCGCGCAGCTGTGTTTGGAATGCGAGAATGTCCTCTTTGGTCGGTTGGTAGCCGACAGTATCTGGATCGAGGCCTGGGCGACCCGTTTGATCCAGCATCCAGACGGCTGTCTCACCATCGCTGAAAGTGACTTTTCCACTCACAAGTGCACCGGGTAAAGTCATGTGATCTATCGTAGTCGTGACGGCGCCGGTCGGAATCGGTGTAAGTTTTTCCTCTAGCTTTGGCGCGACCTTCGGTTCTTCAATCAGCTCAATGCCAAGGTCTAGGATCAGGAACCGCGTATCCATGTAGGTGATCGCGAGACCAAAATCTTCAGTGATATGGCGCTGGAGATCTGACATGGTAGCTCCTTTGGCAGCCCATTGCTGGAGCGCGGTGATTTGATCTGGAGTAAGTTGCTTGGCGCTGAACATGCCTCTTTGTGAACGTTGCGGCCAGATTGCCAAGCATCAAGAATGAGAGATCGTGGAATAGGTATTTGGATTCGCGCAGTTATAAATTTGCTACCTGCTGGGGGTCTGACACCATCACCCCGTCATGATCTTACCAAAAATGCCGCCTGCTAAAGCTGAAATCGCAGAACTGGAGCCATTTTCCGGCCTGGATTTGCCGCAGATTTTTGTGGTGAGCAATCAGCAGCAAGCGGCCCAAGCTCTTGAGGAACTGATGGCCGAGAGATTCGTGGGATTCGACACGGAATCCAAACCCACTTTTACGAAAGGTGAAAAATCCGAAGGGCCGCACGTTTTGCAATTTTCCACGACGAAGAAGGCGTTCATTTTTCAATCTCACGTCAGTGAGAGCCACACGACAGTCGTTGAGCTGCTTCAGTCCACCGCACTGACGAAAATCGGCTTCGGCCTCGGTGGGGATCTGACTCAGATTTCTAATCGATTTCAAATTCGCCCCGGCGCCATAGTGGATTTGGATTGTTCGTTCAAAGAGCGCGGCTATCGCAATGCAGTCGGAGCGAAATCCGCCATCGCGATGTTGTTCAATCGCAAAATGACCAAGTCAAAATCTGTGACGACTTCTAACTGGGCTGCAAAAGAGCTTTCTGAGCGCCAACTCATCTATGCCGCCAACGACGCGTATGCTGCTATCATGGTCTACCACGCACTGAGTGATTTCGAGAAAGCGTAGGTAGTCAGCCCTTTTTCGTTTCGCCTCGTTGAGGTGAAAGACTCGCTGCCGAATCGATCAAGAAATCTCTATGGATGGGTTAATACCTTGGCCGCAGTTTTGGCCATTTCTGCGGCTCCTTCATTGTTAGGATGGACTCCATCGGGTAGCATTTCCGGTTTGTCTTTTAATGCAGCATGCATGTCGATCACCCCCAGATTCATTTCCTTGGCGAGTTGATCGATGTGTTTGATTTGCTCCCGTATGCCTTTTTCGTTGATGCCAGGGCTTCCGGACTCTGGTGCTGGACATGGACGGCAAACATAAATTCGTGGCTTGCTCTCTAAATCGCGGAATGATTTCACTAACTCGGTATAATCAGCGACAAATTCCGCTTCGTGTTTCCAATTATGCGCCTTCGTATCATTCGTGCCTAACATGATAATGACCACATCTGGTTTGGCATTCAGCGCTTTTTGATAGGCTTTTTCTTTCCAATAAGGAAAATCGCCTTTTTTAAGCAACGTGCGCCCACTAACTCCATAGTTGCTGACATGCCACTTTTCTCCTAACAATTTTTGCAATTGCGATGGATAGGAAAACCCTTTCTCGGCGCCAGAGCCTTGAGTAATACTGTCGCCGATGCATGCCACGCGGACCGGATGTTTATAATCAGCTGGATTGATCGCGGCCTTTGGCTCAACCGCCAGTGACGGAATGATCAATAGGGAGAGAAATGTGAGGAAAAGTTTTTTCATGTAAGACCGAGGTTAATTTCACGATGGAGGAAATCAACTTTCATTCTTCCGGCTTGCTTCTGGGTAAATCTGGGGATTGGTTCGTGGCGCGATGGCAGAGACGATGATGCGACGCGTGGCCAGTCCGGCGCGGCTTGATGGCTTATCTCCGGTGGAGGTCGCGGGTTCATTGCGGCATTTGCCCGGTATGGTTTTCTTCGATACGGCGGGAAACTTTCCAGCGGGAACTGTAAATCCCATTTCTGTCATCGCTGCAAATCCAAGGGATATTTTTAAAGGTGGCATCTATCATTCTGCCGATCTAACCATTTTGAGAAATTCTCTCGCTGCGGGAGCGAGGCCTGCCAGTGACCACGGCTTTCCCTGTGGCGGCCTATGCGGCTGGATCGACTACGAAGGAGATTTCGTTTTCGGCAACTATCAGGAAATGCTGATCTACAGTCACAGCGATCACGCGTGGTGGGAAATCGGCACGCTCTCGGAACAACTCTACACCTCCCATGACGTCGCAGAAATTAGCGAGTTCTCTCCACTGACGAGTCGGGAGCGATTTATCGAATCTGTTTCCCGTGCAAAAAACTGGATCGAGGCAGGAGATATCTATCAGGTCAATCTCTCTCAGGCCTTTTCCGCTAAAATCACAGGTGATCTTTTCTCTCTCTACGAATCGCTCCGCGAGGCATCACCCGCGCCGATGGCGGCTTATCTAGCACTGGATGGCCGGGAAATTCTTAGTTCTTCGCCAGAGACGTTTCTGAAAATTTCTGGACGTGGCATCGAGACCCGTCCGATCAAAGGAACCCGCCCGCGATTTCCTGATCCTGATGAAGACCGCCGCTCTGCCTACGAGCTACAAACTTCAAGCAAGGAAATTTCTGAGTTGGTAATGATCACCGATCTGCTCCGCAACGATCTCGGGAAAGTTTGTGAATTCGGGAGCGTAGAAGTTACCGAGATGCTTCAGTTAGAAACACTCGCACAAGTTCATCATCTCGTTTCCACCGTTACTGGAACCATGCGTTCGAATGTCGATGCGATTGCCGCTGTGACCGCGTGTTTCCCAGGCGGCAGCATCACTGGTGCGCCCAAAAAACGTGCGATGGAAATCATCAAAGAGTTAGAACAAGCCAAGCGCGGGATTTACTGTGGTGCTATCGGTTGGTTGGGCTACAACGGCGAGAGTTCTTTTAATATCGCCATCCGCACGCTAGTGAAGAGCGGCAATCAGCTAGTCTATCAAGTCGGTGCCGGTATCGTCGCTGATTCTGATCCGGAAAAAGAATACGAGGAAACGCTCCACAAAGCCGCAGGCATCCGCCTAGCAATCGAGCGGTGGAAAAAGCAATCGTTCTAACTAGCGAGATTTTTTCCGGTAAGCGGATTGTGCCAACGGATTTTATCAAATTTCAGAAAATCTGTGTCGTTGCTATGAATGATTCCTTTTTCCTGTTTGGCGAGTGCCGCGATTTGTGCATCTGTGGTTAAATTTCCCGCTACCGCACTTTTTTCTAACAGGTTTAAAACCTCTGAAACGTGAGAGCTGGAAGCTGCGATCAATCGTACATGAGGCCTAGCAAGCCAAGATTCGATTCGCTCTATTGCCTCCATTACGCTTAGAGGGTGATGAAAAATTTTTGCGTTCGTAGAAATCCGAATAAACCCAAAGACAACCACTTCAGCCAAGCCCACCTCCTCGCTACCAGTCATGCATTTCCGCCACCATTTCGCAGCTGCGACATGATGGAGAGAACTGGAATCATAGGTGTAGACCAGTAAGTTGACGTCTGGAATAATCATTTCCCGGATTTCTTCTTCATTTTTGTAGATAGACTTCGCCGTCCATCTCATCCAAAAGTGAATTCATCATACCAGCATTGCCGCCCGCTTTTAACTGCATCGGTCGCGCATCAATCTTAAATTCACCCGGATTCTGATGAACCATCGTCTTTCCCAAGCCCAATCTCACGGCATGATTAAGGGTTTGTTTGAAGTTTTTCCCAGCCTTCCTAGCATGATCGTCCAAAAGTCTTACGACATCAGAATCCAGAGTGACAGTCGTTCTCATAAAAGCATCATGATGCTAAATTTTTTGCTGTCAAGATGCTAAGGCATGGGATATCACTTGATTGCTCTCAAAGCTCGATGGCAGCAGGCTAGTAAAAAATCGCCCCCATGAATCAACTTGTTTCAAAGCTGAAAAACTGGGGTGGCTGGTTCGCCATTCTTGTTCCCATGGCAATGGTTATCGGCTCGGCTTGTGCGTTTTTCTTATGGTCACTAGACGCGCTCACTCGCGTCCGCTTTTCCTATCCCAGATTGGTATTTCTCCTGCCGCTAGCTGGAGTGTGTATTGCTTTTATCTATCAAAAATACGGGAAATCCGTGTCAGGCGGGAATCTGTTACTGATTCAAGAAGTCAATCATCCCAGAGCAGGTGTGCCACGGCGAATGGCTCCCTTGATTCTCCTTAGTGCACTGATCACTCACTTGTTTGGCGGCTCTGCCGGACGGGGAGGAACGGCGCTGCAAATAGGCGGGAGCATCGCTGCGTCATTTTCCCGATTCTTTAAACTGCATCCTGATCAAGTCCGCATCCTGCTGATGGCAGGAGTGGCCGCTGGGTTCAGCTCGGTCTTCAGCACGCCGGTCACGGGAGCGATTTTCGCGTTGGAAGTTCTCGTCATCGGGAGAATTCCATACGGTGCCGTGCTCCCTTGTCTCATCGCATCCATTTTGGCCGATTTGACCTGTGGTGCGTGGGGAGCTCATCGGGAGGAATATCAAATCGCTGACTTAGCGAATAGCATCTTTCCAAGTTTCTGGTTGGTCGGGAAAGTCGTTTTGGCCGCTATCGTCTTTGGCTTAGCCAGTCGCCTTTTTGTAAGTTTTTACCAGGCATTGAGCCATCTTTTCGTAAAGCATATCTCGCACGCGATGCTCCGTCCATTCATCGGAGGATCGATGGTGATTGGCTTGTTTTTCATCGTGGGAAATGGAGATTATCTAGGGCTTGGCATACTTCCAGGGCGTCCCGGTGCAGTGACATTACCCGCCCTTTTTACTTCCTCAGAAATTCCGGCAACAGCTTGGCTTTGGAAACTTGTTTTCACAGTGGTCACCCTCAGCTCCGGCTTTAAGGGAGGTGAGATCGCGCCGCTGTTTTTCATAGGCGCCGCGTTGGGAAATTTCTTAGCCGTCTCATTGGGTGCGCCTATCGATCTATTTGCCGGCCTTGGCCTTGTCGCCATTTTCTCAGGTGCCAGCAAGGCACCGATCACTTCAACTTTTTTAGGAATGGAGCTTTTTGGCGTTAGCCACGGCATCTGCATCGCTATCACCTGCATCATCGCCTATCAATGCAGCGGGAAAAAGGAATCTATTCTCTCCAGAGCGTTGACTTAGCGGGAGCTCACAAGTGACTTGCCTCTTTCTCAAGCTCCCGTTATTTCGTTCTTCGCCTCACGCAAGCTCAATGCCCCCGTAGTTCAATGGATAGAACAAGGGTTTCCTAAACTCTAGATTCAAGTTCGATTCTTGACGGGGGCACCACTCTGAAATCCTTATGGAATAAGGGAAAATATGAGTAATACGGTCATTTCACAGCTTTTTCCTTTCGGGGGATTTTGGCTGGTTTTGGATCATTTCTGAGCAAAAATCCGTTACAAAACTGTTACGAATTTTTGGCTAGGATTCCTAAATGCAGAAACCAAGGGTGGTTACTCCTCATCTTTCACGCTGGGTGGACGAGTGTCTTTTTTCCATGCGGGGATTTTGGTGGGGACCAAGTTGTCCATTCCTACACGTAGGGCTTTGGCGAGGAGATACATTTCTAGGTCTGAAACGCCGCGAATCCCACGTTCGATTTTGAGATGGAATGCCATTCGATACAGAATCCCATCAAGGTGCAGCGGGCGGCTAGATCAGCCATCCGTAACTTTTGCAGCTTTCTGATCTGCCGCACTTTGCTGCCGATCATATTGCGACTTTTTCCCCTGCTTCCATCAACTCTTTTAAAGAATCTTTGCAGTTCGGGTCATGAGAAGAAGACGTTAGCGTCTTTTCATCTTGACGAATCCAATAAGCTTCTTCAGACCTTCTTTAGTTGCTCCTATCTGTTAGGGGAAATTAGTCTGTCGAAAAAGTCAGGCGAAAAACATTGCCTCGATCACCTGTAACCTCGTAGCCCTCACATCTGAACTAATGAATGACTTCTCACTTACCCCATCGACGTTGTCCTTCTTTGATTTTCTTAGACTTGCGCACGGACGGCAGAATTCGGAGCGCGGTGGAGATCTTTTAAATTTTCAGGAGAAATCCCTTTTGTCCGATTTGGCATCTCTCAGGATTAAGCCGTCGCAGTGTCTTTGGCTCTTGAAACTAACAAATCCCAATTGTCTGAAAAATTTCTTTTTGAGCGCTCGAACCATCTAGAACCTTTAAGTTACCATTTACCCATCCATTCCTATGAAACTCCCATTATTGATTTCTGTGTTTTTGCTCCCATCCGCTGTGATGGTTTTTGGTCAAGTGCCAGCGCAGCCATTTGAAATCAATAGCATGCCGGGTGGTCAGGTGAATTTGCAGTGGCTGGGGATTTATCCGCGCACTTATTTTTTGCAGCAGAGCACGGGGCTGAGTCATGATTGGGCGTATTTCTCGACGGTGATTGAGAGTGGGAATGGGCTGCCGATCGGTTGGTCGGTGATGGCGAGTGCGCCGAAGATGTTTTTCCGTCTGCACTACACAGACGTTCATACTTCCGATCCAGCAATGATGGATTTCGATGGAGATGGTGTTGCTTCGATCTACGAGTTACAACTGCTCGGCACTTCTCCACTCATCGCCAATACCGACGGTGTTGGAGCGAGCGACGGCGGTGGAGATGCGGATGG
>JAAURL010000002.1 GCA_012032235.1 Akkermansiaceae bacterium
GCGTGCGCACCGTGATTTCGGCGAGCGAACGTCGGGAAATCCAGCTTACTCAATCGCTTGTTAGGCTTCGAGCGCGCCATCGTCAGCGACACCGCTGGCACGACTCGCGATACGATTGAGGAAATCATCAATCTGCATGGCATCCCACTCCGTCTCGTCGATACGGCGGGAGTACGCGAAGCCTCTGACCACATCGAATCCGAGGGAATCCAGCGCACGGTCCGCCAAATCGAAGCTGCCGATTTATTGTTGGAAATTTCCGACGCCAGCAAGCCACGTCCTAGCGATGCGGTTTTTCCAAAATCCATCGCCAAACACCTCCGCGTTCTCAACAAAACCGACCTCGGGGAGCATCCATCGTGGCACGGAGTCGAAGCCGTGCGTTTATCCTGCACAACGGGCGCGGGCTTTGATCAACTAACTAACACCATCCGCGATGCACTGCATTTCAGCGAAGCGGATTGGGGAGAACACGCCGTCGCCATCAACGCCCGCCATCAAGCCAGCCTTGAAAATGCGCGCACTTTCCTGACCGCCGCGTTAGAACTTCTGAACGATCTTTCCACTGATCCAGAACTGGCCACCATTGATCTCCGCGAAGCCCTCGACGCCCTTGGCGAAATCCCTGGCAAGGTCGATACCGAAGACTTGTTGGGTGTAATCTTCAGCAGTTTTTGCATCGGGAAATAGCGCAGCTATTTTGTCTGATGGCAGGGACCATTTGGCAGGGACCGTTCTCCGAACGGTCCTTAGCGTCTCATCTCACACACCGGACCGCCCGGAGGCAGGTCCCTGCCTTAGAAGGTGTTAGGCAGGCATCCTAGATGCACCTTCGTGATTTCCGCTTTTGAAATCCTCCCCAGCAGGCATGATCTGGCTATGCGTTACACGGATCGCCTACAGCAAAGAATCGAAAAAACCGGCTCCCGGCTCTGTGTAGGTCTCGATCCACGCCCCGGCGACGGTGGCGCATCGTTTGCTAGAAATTTTCTCAAACAAGTCATCGAGGAAACTTCCATTTGGGCGGCAGCCTTTAAGCCAAATATGGCTTATTTCGAGGCGATGGGAATCGAAGGTATTATTCTGTTAGAGGAATTACTCAAGGAGATTCCAAAAGAAATCCCCGTGATTCTAGATGCCAAGCGCAGTGACATTGGCGAAACGCAGAAATACTACGCGCAAGGTTATTTCGCGGGCTGGAACGTCGACGCCGTGACGCTGAATCCTTTTCTGGGCTATGATTCAATCGAGCCGTTTTTGGATTGGGAAGGAAAAGCAATCTACCTACTCGCGGTCACTTCCAATCCAGGATCGGCAGATTTCCAACAGCAAAAATTGGCCGATGGTCGCTCCGTATTCGAGCTGGTAACCGCTCTGGGAGAACGCGCGAAAGGGGAGGGCAGGGCCACAGATGTAGGTTACGTGGTAGGTTTGACAAACTCAGCGGTAGTTTTAGAAAAAATTCCCGATGCTCCGTTGTTAGTTCCAGGACTGGGCGCACAAGGCGGTGATCTGGCATCATTGGCAGATTCTCACAGAACCGCGCCGGATGTCATCAACGTTTCACGCGGCATCCTTTATGCTGCGGATGAGCGTGGCTTCGGAGCCCGCGCCAGAGACTGGGCGGAAAAGATCGCTGCGGCTTACAGCAAATAATTGAAGGTTTCCATGCACGATTCCAGATGGTCTGATAGCTTCGTAAAATCGTGCAATACAACGTTTTCTCATCGGTGAAGTCGCAAGCTACTAGATATTCAGGCTTACTGCCGCAGAAAGGCTGGCCTGCACGGAATCTCCGCTTTTTAAGACACCGCATCGTGCCGGGGATGTTTCGGCGGCTCGATGGCGATGTTCTAGAGCCCATTCTCTCGCCTCCAGATTCTGGTAAAGTCCGGATCACCTGGATCGGCCACGCTTCCTTTTTCCTCCAATTTGCCGGCCACGCAGTCATCGTAGACCCGAACTGGGCAAAGTGGCATGGCCCCGTGAAACGTCAGCGCCAGCCAGGGCTGAATTTGCACGGCGTGCCAGAGGTAGACCTCGTGCTAGTCACCCATGCGCATTTTGATCATTTGCATAAACCGAGTTTAAAAATTCTCAAAGCCCGCGAAGGCATCGTCGTCCCAAAAGGCAGCCGCTCATTGGTCAAACGCTTAGGATTTCCCGCCATACACGAGGTGGAAATTTGGGACTCGTTGAGCTTTGATCAGCTAGAAGTGATTCATACGCCTTCGCACCATTGGGGCGCTAGATTTATCCATGATACCCATCGTGACTACGGCGGTTACATCGTCCGCACTGGTGGAAAGAGCGTTTTTCATTGCGGCGATAGTGCCTATTTCGACGGATTCAAAGAAATCGGGAAGCGCTATGAAATCGACATCGCCCTCATGCCCATCGGTGCCTATGAATCACCCAGCGGCCGGGACGTGCACATGAATCCAGAAGAAGCCGTGAGAGCGTTCGTAGATCTCGGTGCGAAGTTGCTGATTCCCATGCATTACGGAACTTTTCCCTTAGGAAATGAGCCACACCATGAACCTGTCGAGCGACTATTGATGGAAGCCGACCGACTCGGCATCAGCGAACAAATACTGATCCCAGAAGAAGGCGTGGGCATCGAATGGTGATGGATCCTTTCGCAATCCGATGAACTCACCTATCGGGGAGCGCACGCTTCCAGCGTGCTCCTTTTCGTATCCCTGCGGAAGGGTTTTGAAAAGCCCCCGCGTAGCGCAAATTCTCTCTCCAAAAACCTAAGTGGACTTGTTAGTGACGGGGCGGGATTCCACAACCGTCAGCCCTTGACAGCAGAAAAGATGTTAGGAAACGATCTTCCTGAAAACATTCGCATCATCACCCTGCCGCCATACAGTCCTGAACTCAATCCTGTGGAGGAACTTTGGAATGTGATGAAAGACAGCCTGTGCAACAAAATATTCGGCACGCTTGAGCAGATCGAGGAAACGATCACGACGTTCCTGTCGAGCTATTGGCAGGATGCGCGCAAGGTTCTCTCTTTAGTTGGCTGCAAACGCTTGACGATCAAGCATCGGTCGCTTGCTCCCCCTGAGCAAAGGCACAAGCAAAAATTTGTATAAAATTAATCTGCTTTAATTAATCTTCTTTAATTAATCAATCTAAAGCAGACTCCTTTTATCGATTGGAGCAGATCTCCATCAAGCAGTACCCATGACCCGACTTGATCCGCAATATCGGATCGTTTTTGATGATACGCACTCTTCTCGTCCGGTGCACCTAGACGCCACTGCAGACATTGCCAAGATGGAGGAAGAAATCGCGAGGATTTCGCCAGAAGATGCGCTAGGTTTTCGACGATTTATGGAAGAAAATCGTGCTAAAATGCAAGCCTTCAAAAGCACGATGGAATCGCCATTTTCCGGCTGGGGAGATGTCCTGACGCCCAGTATGCTCGGGCTATTACCGCATCTCAATCCGCACCTAGATCTGGACAGTTATCTAAAGCGTTTTTTCAAAGATCCACGCGTCCGCACGGCTTTTTGCTTCCAGTCGAAATACTTAGGTATGTCGCCTTTCCGCTGCCCTAGCCTATTTTCGATTCTCTCATTTCTGGAGTATGAATACGGCGTTTTTCATCCCACAGGTGGTTGTGCCTCGGTAACCACTGCTCTGGCAAATCTAGCACGATCACTGGGGGTCGAAATTTGTTTAAATGAGGCCGTCACAGGGATGAACTTTGAGAAATCCAGAGTCACTGGAGTCACTACCGCTCAAAAGCACTACCGTGCAGATGCCGTGGTCATGAATGCAGACTTTGCACGCGGCATCCAACGCTTTGTGCCAAATGCTCTGCGGCCGCGCTGGACAGATGAAAAGCTAACTCAAAAGAAATTCTCATGCTCCACTTTGATGCTCTATCTCGGCCTAGATGGCACATTTCCAGGACTGTCCCACCACACCATCCGCATCGCCTCCAATTACGAAGAAAACTTGCGCGAGATCGATTCTCATCAAGACCCAGGCATGGATCCATCTTTCTATATTCAGAATGCCTGCAACACAGATTCCACTTTGGCACCGCCAGGGAAATCCACACTTTATCTGCTAGCTCCTGTCTCAAATCAGCTCGCTGGCACAGATTGGAAAACCGAAGCTCCGCGAATGAGAAAATTGCTCCTTGAGAAAGCTGCTGCTCTTGGCTTTGAAGATCTTCCACAGCGTATCGAATTTGAAAAAATACTAACACCTGATGATTGGGAAACTGAGCACGAGATCCATCTGGGCGCTACGTTTAATCTGGCCCA
Source organism: Akkermansiaceae bacterium (assembly GCA_012032235.1). Classification (GTDB taxonomy): domain Bacteria; phylum Verrucomicrobiota; class Verrucomicrobiia; order Verrucomicrobiales; family Akkermansiaceae; genus Luteolibacter. The sequence goes on from JAAURL010000002.1 coordinate 4,287, forward strand.
CACTCTTCCCCAGATGCTACATCTCCGTCCGCAAAATCGCTTCCAAGGCATCCCCGGACTATACCTAACAGGAGGCGGAACTCATCCCGGCAGCGGCCTGCCCGTCATCTTTGAGTCCGCCCGCATCACGACTCGATTATTGTTAGAGGATCTGGCTTGATCTCAGCAGAGCCAAACTTTCACACGGCGGTTTTTTTCCGTGTCTATACATTTTGTCTGACAAACTGAAATGATCTAATGACACAAGGCGGTCAGAAATGACCGTTACGCGATTCGCATTGCACTGGATGAGTCGATAAGAATTTGGCCTTTCTGTTAATACTGACGAAGAAGTCAGAGCGAGAAATGCAGATGATAAACCGCAAGCCATGCTATGACCTTTGAGGTGTTGCCAGATTCTTTCGATAGGATTGAAGTTTGGGCTGTAGGGCGGAAGATAGACTGGCTCAATGTGATGCCAGACACGGCGACCGATTTGCTTTACCTCATCGACAACAGGCAATCGCGACCCTTAGCTCTTGGGTGGAGCAGGTTTCAGAGTTGGGGTAATAACATTTGCGACCTATGCACGATCAAGATAGGTGTTCAAAAAAATACAAAATTCAGTTTTTACGCACGGACTTTTGGCAAGCGGTCTGCAAACGGTCTAAATCCGGAGTGCCAGAAAACTTCTTCGACATTTTTGTCCTTTTTGCAGAGCTTCATTCGTCGTTTCCATGAAAGGCGGTGTTTCGGCACCGCCAGCTTACCAAGCATCCTCCCAACCCAAACTCCCATGATCAAGCCAGCGCTCCTATTTTCTCTCACCATCCTTGCGATACTGCCCGCTTGCCAGCCTGGAATCCACAGCTCTTCGGCCTGTGCGGAAATGCCACCCTACCGAGGATCGGCAGCTTTCGAGCGGATGAAATCTCTCACCGGAAAATGGTCAGCCGTTTCTCCCATAATGGGAAAAATGCACACCGAATTTCGCGTCATCGCCGGCGGTTCAGTGGTGGAGGAACGTTTCGCCTACGGCACGCCGATGGAAATGTTAAGCACCTACTACGATGTGAACGGCAAGCTGATGATGACCCATTATTGCATGTTGCGAAACCAGCCGCGCATGAAGCTCACCAAGAGCACGGCAGACTCGCTGACCTTTGATTTCGTGCCCACGCCCGGCCTGAACCCTGCGAAGGACAAACACATGCGCGGAGCCACCTACACCTTCATTGATGCCGATCATTTCAAACTCGAAGGCGTAGCCTGGGAAAATGGCAAAGCCTCCAACTGTGGCCCTCCAGTCATTTTCACCCGCAAGTGACTTATTTCACCATTCACTTGGCAAACCATGGTCAAAAAAATTCTCATCGGCTTCGCACTCTTCGTGGTCACCGCCATCGGTGGCATCGTAGGCATCGCCTTGCTCAAGTCTCCAAACTACCGCGTGGAGCGCAGCCTTGTGATCGCCGCACCGCCGGAGAAACTCTTCCCTTACGTCGATAACCACAAAAAATTCAACGAATGGAATCCATGGTCCAAAATGGATCCCTCGGCGAAGAACAGCTACTCTGGCCCAGAGTCTGGCCTCGGCGCAGTGGCGAGTTGGGAAGGCAAACTAACAGGAAAAGGCTCCGCCACCATTACTGAAAGCAGGCCCTACGAACTCATCCGCCAGCGCATGGAGTGGAAAGAGCCGATGGTAGGTATCAGCACCGTTGAATTCACATTTAAACCGGAAACGACAGGAAAAACCCGCGTGACATGGACCATGTTTGGCACCAACGAAAGCCTACTTTCTAAAGTGATGAGCCTCTTCATGGACTGCGAAGCAATGTGTGGCCCTGAATTTGAAAAGGGCCTCGCCGATCTCGCCACACTTGCCACCACGCCCACCACGCCCACCACGCATCGCTAAAACCCATGACGGCCAATCCACAACAAAGCACTGGCGAGCACCTGCTCTTCATTCGCGGCACGCACTGGAATAACAGCCTCTCGCCTACCGAGCTCCAGAGCATCATGGTGGATTTTTACGGCTGGGTAGAGGGCCTTCAAAGCCAAGGCATCCTGCTTGGTGCCCAGCCGCTGCTGGAGGCGGGCAAGTTGGTGAGTGGCCCGCAATGTCTCGTGACAGATGGCGTTTTTGCTGAGTCTAAAGAAGCCATCGCGGGTTATTTCCTGCTTGCCGTAAATTCATTGGAAGAGGCTGTGCGCTTTGCCCAACAATGCCCAATCCTCAGCTACGGCGCACAGATCGAAGTCCGCCCCATCGCCGATTTCTGCCGTCCGATGGCAGAAGTGAACGCATTTCAAATCCTCCAACCTACCTCACCATGAATCTACCCGGAACCTACATCGACGGCTTCTTGCTACCCATTCCCACGGCCAAGTTAGAAGAATATCACCTGCTCGCAGAACAGGCCGCTGCCATCTGGAAAGAACACGGTGCCCTCCATTACGTGGAAGCCGCCGCCGACGATCTGAGCACGGAGTTTTGCCGCTCGTTCGCCGCCACTGCAGATGCGAGCGACGATGAAACCGTCATTTTCGCGTTTGCCATCTTTGCAGACCGTGCCGCACGCGATGCCGCAAACTCCAAGATCATGGCCGACGAACGCCTGCAAGCCATCTGTCCTGCCAGTGCCAACATCTTCGACTGCAAACGCATGGCTTTTGGTGGCTTCAAAACCATCGTCACCGCATAAATTCTACCCCCTAAAAAACACACCTCCTTATGAACAACACCCGCAATCCCATCGGCTGGTTTGAAATTTATGTAGCAGACATGCCCCGCGCCAAAGCCTTTTACGAGACCGTCTTTCAAACCACCCTCCAGCCCCTCGCCAGCCCCGCTTCCGTCGGACCCGAGCTGGAAATGTGGCAATTCCCCGGCGACATGATGGCCCCAGGGTGCGGCGGCACGATCTGCAAGATGGACGGCTGTGCCCCGGGTGCAGGAGGCACTTTGATTTACTTTACTTGCGCAGACTGCACGGTAGAGGAAAGCCGTGTCGCCGCCGCAGGCGGGCATATCGTCCGCCCCAAGTTCAGCATCGGCGATTATGGCTACATCGCATTACTCATCGATACGGAGGGCAACATGATCGGCCTGCACTCATTGGTTTAACCGCAATCACCACCCGAGTAATTCTCGACCATGGACACCCACACCATCCGCCTTCATCGAGTCATTAAGGCGAAACCGGAGTTGGTTTACAAAGCCTTCATCGATCCAGACGCGTTGGCTCGCTGGCTTCCGCCAGACGGCTACCTCTGCAAAATTTTTCACCTCGAAGCGAAGGTAGGCGGCAGCTTCAAAATGGCTTTCATTCAGTTTAATAATGGGCAGAGCCACGCCTTCGGTGGTGATTATCTGGAATTGGTCCCCAATGAACGCCTCCGCTACACAGATGTCTTCGACGATCCTACGATGCCGGGCATCATCGAGGTGACAGTCGAGTTGAAAGCCGTCTCATGCGGCACGGATCTTCGCGTCACCCAAGAAGGGGTGCCGGGCATGATCCCCGAAGAAGCTTGCTATCTCGGTTGGCAAGATTCGCTACGGCATCTCGCCCACCTCGTCGAATCCGGCCAGCCGGATGAGCCGTGATCCATGCCCGAGCAAAAGACAGCCCAGCTTGCCGAAGACCTCTTCCGTCGGGAAGCCGCGCAGATCGTGGCGACACTCACGGCGCAGCTTGGCACGCACCGCCTGGAACTCGCAGAAGATGCGGTGCAGGAGTCACTCGTCCGTGCCTTGCAAACTTGGCCTTACCGCGGCATCCCGCAAAATCCTGCGGCGTGGCTCACCAAAACCGCTAAAAACTTCGCCCTGGATGCCCTGCGGCGTGAGCAAAATTGGCAGCACAAAGAAACCCAAATCACCACCGAGCAAGAACGCTGGCTCACTCAGGAAAATGAATCTACGAACGAGGGAAACTTCGCCGATAGCACCCTGCGCTTAATCTTCGTTTGCATCCACCCGCAGCTTGCAATCGAGGCACAACTCGCGCTCGCGTTACGCATCGTTTGCGGGCTGAGTCCGGCAGAGATCGCAGCGGCATTTCTCACCCGTGAAGCGGCCATTTCAAAACGCCTCGTGCGCGCCCGCCAGCAAATCCGGGAGCTGCGCTTGCCCTTTGCCATGCCGGATAAAAGTGAGCTGACCGAACGCCTCGATGGGGTGCTGGCCACCTTGTATTTGCTTTTCAATGAAGGCTACAAAGCCTCGGCAGGGAGCCGCCTCATCCGTGAGGAATTATGCCACGAAGCCATCCGCCTCACACAGCTTCTGTGCGAGCATCCTGCCACCGCCCAGCCCCGCGCACTGGCTGCCCTCGCCTGATGTGTCTCAATGCCTCGCGGCTGCAAGCTCGTGTGAACACCCAGGGCGAAATGGTCCGCCTCCAAGATCAAGACCGCCGCCTCTGGGATGCCGCTCTGATCGCTCGCGGCATCCAAGCACTCGGCGCGGCATCCGTCGGTGAGTGCATCAGCAGCTACCACTTGGAAGCTGGAATCGCTGCCTGCCATTGCCTCGCCGCCGATGATGCAAGCACCGATTGGCAACAGATTCTAAATCTTTACGAGGCGTTGAGCCTTCTCAAGCCCTCGCCTATCGTAGCGATGAATCGCAGCGTGGCGGTGGCACGCATCCATGGCCCTCGAGCGGGCTTGGAAGCGTTGGAAAAAATCCCTGATCGGAAATCGCTCGAAACTCAGCATCTTTACCATGCCATCCGTGCGAGCTTCATCGCAAAACTCTGTAACCCTGCCGAAGCGCGGGCAGCTTACCAACTCGCCGCTACGCTGGCGAAGTGCGAGGTCGAGCGAGATTTCCTGCAGGCCGAGGCAGAGTGCTAGCGACTGGATGAAGCCCTCAAGCGACGAAAGATGTGCGCGCGGAGCTGGTGGGCTGGAGGGTGAGGGTGCAAGAGCCGTTTGCTGAATCGAGTTGGCAAATAGCGGGTGTTGCCGAGTTGTTTTTGTGGTGTCTGACATCGGCACCTGAAACTATTAAAGCAGACTATTTTAAACTAAAAGCAGACTCCTTTTATCAACTCTTCTCTCCGACGTCCGCTTCATTGAGGCAACACGGGCAGTGAGATAAATCAAATTTACCCAAAGTTTTTTGCCTTTCTTGGTTTTATAACATAACAACAGCGGTCTCCTTTTGTTAAAATCTACTGTTGTCTTCTTCGTGAGATTCACAACCTCAGTCATCTATTCCTAATGACGATAGACTGAATTATCAGGATTCTGTTAAGTCGTTTACCAAAAGCTCGTGCGTTCAAAAGTGAGTTTTAAATTTATACTTTTTCTGAACATCTGGTTGATTGAGGCATCGGTCGTATGCGTCATTTCTCGCAACAAAAAATTGAAATCGAGCTTTTGAATTCAATGGAATTCCTTGACCAACACCACGTGGCACGATGCGATCTAATTTTGATCGTTGCCCAAATTCATGCGTGATTTTCTCCCAACTGACCGACCTGCATTGGTGCTTGCCCCGATGCAGGATGTCACCGATTTGCCATTTATGCGGATCATCGCGCGTCGTGGTGCGCCGGATTGGTTCGTCACCGAGTATTTTCGTGTGTATCCAGATTCTTGCCTGAATCGCTACATCCTACGTTCCATTTCAGAAAATGAAACCGGGCGTCCGATTTTCGCACAATGATCGGACGCGATTTGCCGAGCCTGATTCACACTGCTAATGAGTTAGCGAAATTTCCCATCGCGGGCATCGATCTGAACTTAGGATGCCCGGCGCCCATTGTGTGCCGAAAAGATGCGGGAGGAGGACTGCTGCGAAATCCCGAGACCGTCAATCGTCTCATCGGCTCATTGCGTGAAGCAATTTCAGGGAGATTCACGGTAAAAACACGTCTCGGTTACCACTCAGAAAATGAATTTCCTAAGCTGTTAGAAATTTTCCGCAGCCACGCGATTGATGGACTTACCATTCATGGTCGCACGGTGTTGGAGCGCTATCAGACTCCTGTGCATCCAGATTTTGTGAAAATGGCAGTAGAAACGATGGCATGTCCGGTCATCGCGAATGGCAATGTCATCGATGTGGAAACAGGCCTAGCTTACTTTGCTAAAACTGCGGCAGCTGGCCTGATGATCGGCCGCGGCGCAATCCGGAATCCATGGATTTTTCACAGCTAATCGCTGCTTTTCTATCAAAAGAATCATTCCAGCCAACCTATCGCGATCTGTGGGAATACGTGTTAGAACTTTATGATGAGATCGCCCGCGAGACTCCGAAATTTAATCCACTCTCCCATGTGCAGAGGATGAAAAAACGCTCGCCTACATCAGCCATGGATTGGAAGGAGAGTTTGAATTCGATATGCGCCGCGCCAAAACGCCGGAAGATTTCACTAGCATTTGCAGTAAGCATCTGGATCATCACGCGCTACTTCCGTCTAAGCCACCGTTAGGCTCCAAGTTGTTTTGTGGCTTTGAAACGTTGAGTCAGTCCTTATCGATTTAAGATAACGTTTCTCCCATCTCTGGCATCGGCAAGATTTCTGATAGCTCGAAATCGATCACACAAAAACAACTTAGTTTCGCGGAGTAAGTGATATTCCGTGGCTCGGCATCCAGATGACGCACGCCGTATTCGCGCTCCAACTTTGCGAAAAGTTGATCCGCTCTTTCTTTCGAAATCTGATCTGCAGGTTTTCCACAATTCGTCGAGACAAAATACAATTCCTCAGGATGCTCTTCTAACAGCTTTGGCACGTAAGGACAGCCGCGTTCTTCTAGCACTTTTAGAGCTGCCACTTCTGTGGCGTAGCGTTTGTCCGCATCTGTTCCGCGCAGTTTTTTATGCACGTTTCCATAGAAATCGATTCGCACATTCGAGCGGATGCCATCTTTGAGCGGTTCGATTGCCATTGGGCACTAAACAAAGCGCGGTATCGCCTTTTGTCACGCCTTTGTTGCCAGCCATTCTACCGCAGATTTCGCCGCGTGCGTGGCGGAGGCGAAACATCCTTGCATCAAGTAGCCGCCGGTTGGCGCCTCCCAGTCGATCATTTCTCCCGCCAGAAAAATGCCAGGGAATTTTTCTAACATCAGATTGGGATCCAGCTCTCGCCAGCACACACCACCCGCGGAGGAAATTGCCTCGTCGATCGGCCGAGGTCGATTTAGCGTGATCACACAGTGTTTCGCTTCTTGCGCGAGGGAAGCAGCATCAGTCCATATTTTTCGCGAGAGAATCGCGTGGACTGGATCGCTGAGCTTCCACCGAACTTTTGCTTCAGCGAGGAAATCGCGTCGCACGGACTGCATCTTTGTCACGAGTTGTTCGTGAGTGAATGTCGGTTTAAAATCGATCGAAATTTCTGGATGTGGCATCGCCCGCAATACCGCACCGAGCTGATAGATCGCGCCGCCTTCTAGGCCGTAGTGCGTGACCATTAGCTCGCCGATGGCCGTGATCCCACCTGCACTGACATGGATGTTTTTCAGCGGCTTTCCCTCTGCAGCTGTTAGGATTCCTCCCGGCCATTCATGCTCCCAACCGCAGTTAGCTGGCGCTAACGGGTGACATGCGATGCCCATCTTTTCAAAGGCTGGGAGCCATGCCCCGTCTGAGCCAGTTTTTTTCCATGATCCGCCACCTAGTGCGAAAATTACCACGTCCGCCGTGGCGGATTTTTCGTTAGAAAATTCGAGACGATACGGCGCTCCCGACTCCAGAGAGATCCAGCGGTGATTCATTTCGAAGCGCACGCCGAGACCGCGCAATCTTTCGATCCACCGCCTCAGCAAAGGAGCGGCTTTCATGGCCCGTGGATAAATTCTCCCGCTCGTCGCCTGGAAAGTTTCCACTCCCAGTTCTCCCGCCCAAGCACGCAACGCACTGGGCGGGAAATGATGAATCAGGCGCTCCCACATTTCTCCCGGCTGATCGGGACCTGAATAACGTGTGACGAAGCGCTCAACCGATTCTCCATGTGTTAGATTCAGCCCGCCTTTTCCCGCGACTAGAAATTTCCTGCCCACAGAAGGTTTCCCATCGTAAAGCGTCACCTGCAAACCCGCAGCCGCTGCGACTTCCGCAGCACGCAAACCCGCAGGACCACCACCGATGACGGCGACTTGTGAAGAAGGGAGCATGGACGAAGGAGCAAAAAAATCCCACCAAACCGGGAGGAATGATGGGAAATGGTTAGCAGAATTGACAGGGAGCAATTATGCCATTTGCTGATTTTCGTTCACGAGAACGATGCGCAGTGGCAAACGGACGAGGATTTCTCCGTCGCAGCCGATATCGATGGAGTAGATGCCATCTTGTTCGAAACGCAGACCTTGTAAATTCATCACAATGTTGCGAGTCAGGAAAGGCATGTTCTTCGGAAGCTGGACTTCGAATTCTGGCTCGATCGGCATGTTGTTAGGATCCAGCGACTCACCATCTTCGTTGATGATATTGATCGAAAGTTTGTGACGGCCGATGTCTTCTGGAGTGAAGCAGAAACGCATCGCCAATGTGCAAGATGGATGAACCACTGGCACAGCACGAGCAGCGAGCGTGTCGAAAGTTCCAGAAATAACCAGCTTACCATTGTAGTCAGCAGCGAAGTCACAAAGAGTAGCAATTTGAATGTCCATGATGGATTGATGTAATGAATTAAAATGAGCCACACGTTTCGGCGTGCAGCAGCGCACTTGTCTGAAGAGATCCTAGCCCAGCGTAAAGCCCAAAGAGTTTTCGGGCCATTTCCGCTAATCCATCATCCTTTTTCAGTGTCCGCTGCAATGAGGCAATGCACGCCGCCGCCGCTACTCCCATCCTCATTTCCCATATTTCTCCACCACTTGATTCCAGAAGGCGGGGAATTGCTTCACGGCATCGCGGCGGGTCGTGGTGACAAGGCGGCTACGATTCGGGTCGCCAAAAAGATTGGATTCCACGAGAGTCAACTTTACGACATTGCCATCTTCTTGTTGGCCCATGACGCCGTAAATGTAGCCAGTCCGGGCGTCCATACATAAGACGGTCAGTTTGGTGTTCTGTTTTCTGGTGCCGAGATCGAGAAGTCCTAAGGTAACGAGTTGTACAGGCGATAGATCGCGAGATGTGTCGGTCATCTGATCGCAGACGAGGATGATATCTAGGCCTAGAAATTTCGTATCGTGGATTAACTTCGCCCGCTTTGTCAGCACGTCGTTGAGTTGATGGTAATCTCCGGAGGAAACCATGGCGTTGATCGATTGCATGGAGCGGATATTGCCGCTTTTCGTTAGGTCGATGTTGGTGTTTCCAAAGTCCATCGCATCGGTGCGGCCTGTGGTTAGGATTCCAATCGCCGATGGCGTGCGTAGATTCGGCCGCCCGCTGATGGTTGGGAATCCAGGCATTTGCGATAAGGTCTGCTGCGGAGTGCTGGGTATGGTTGTGGCATAATCACCGCATGAGGCAAGCAGCACGAGGCCGAAAACGGGAAGCGATTTGGTAACAAGCTTTGTGAATTTGATTGGAGTATTCATGACAGGAAAATTTCAGCATTTTTTCCGTGATTGATCCAATCGATCATGCTGATGTATTTATCAGGATTTCCGATGAACTCATTTCCCTGGTATGCCACTGAATTGTTCCTTCAAGTCTGCGAATCAGGAGGCCTATCAGCCGCATCGCGCTTTGGGAAAATAGGTATTTCTCAGCCAGCATTAAGCGCCCAGATGATGACGCTGGAGCAACATCTGGGAGTGAAGCTATTCCATCGCAAGCCCTTCGCTCTCACCACCGAGGGGAAATTATTTCAAGAAGAAGCACTGCGACTGCGTTCGCGCATGATTCTTTTGCGCGACTCACTGCACACAGAATCCGGCAAGCCATTGCGAATCGCAGCATCGGACCTAATCATCCGCGATTACTTGCCGCATTTGTTAAAGCAGATCGATGCTCCATCGCGCACGCGCCTAGTCTTGCGCGAAGCTCCGTCCCAGGATCTAGCCAGTCTAGTTCGTGATGGGGAAGCGGATCTTGCGATTGGATTGCTTTCCCGCTACGTTCATTCAGGCACGACGCCGTTGGTGGAAATCATCGCCCGTATGCCGTTGGTGCTATACGTTCCTCCCAGCCAAGTTAAGGTCGTAAAGGCGTGGCCAGATCTGATCCATTTGCTACAGCAAGCTGAAAAGCCCGGCTTAGTTTCTCTGCCACAGAACAGCTTATTGATACAGCACATTCACGCTTCACTACGTAAATCCGGCGTAGAATGGCATCCGACTTTGGAAGTATCTTCGTTGAGCCATGTTGAATCGTATGTCGATTTGGATTTCGGTTTTGGTTTTGGGATTTTAGCGCCACCAGCAAAATCCAAGCGTAGCAGTCGTCATGGCATCGAACTACCAAACGACTGTATCCCTGCACTCAATCTAGGAGTATGGCATACAGAGACTCTCGACCCTTTAGCCATTCGCCTGCTCTCTCTCATCAGGCGCTATGCCGATGAGAATTTGGGAAAGTGAAAAATCGAGATTTAGGCCGGGATTAAAAAGAACTCGTCCGCCTAACAACTCAAGCGATGGAAAGGTTTCATCGATTTAAAAATCCCAGTCATCGAATTCGGCGAGGCTGAAGCGGAAGAAGCCGCGTCCATTCAGAAGTCAAAAGCCCGCGATTGGAGGGTCGATATAGACCGTGAATGCGGCCGGTTTCCCGGCCCTTCACTGATCAAGAAGCAGAATCAGCGGATTTTAAAATGCACACTGGTGCGTAATTCCGAATTTTCGCGACGGCTGTGAATGCTCAGTTTGTCAAAATTGGACATGACCGAGAGAACTTGATCGATGTCTTTTTTATCGCTATCAGAGAGTGGAGCTCCGTTGATTTCTTCCGCATTTTCATCGACGATTTTGTAAATTTCTTTTGAGTATTTCTCGATCGTTTTGAAATCTACAAAAATCGTAAGCCCACTGCCAGCATCTCCAGCTTTGCTCGCTTGATCGATCAAATCCAGGGATTGATTCTTTGACGTGGAAGCCACGAACCACTTATCGCCAACCGTCACAGATGGCAGGAAGTCATCGTTGAATAGTGGCATCGGGAAGAACCAAGTGGCGTTGCCGTTTTTCTCGGAACTCATCGGCTTTTGCATCGGGATTTGATTGCCGGAGATTTCTCCAAATTTCCCAAGCACACTGGTGAGAGCAGTATTCATTTTCTCCCAAGAACCAGCGAGCTTTGCACGATCTGCCACAGGAGAAATCATGGAAATCCGTGGGATTTTTGCTTGATCCACGACTTTTTGTGGCACGCCAGGAACCGCCGGAGCAGCTCCTTTGAAGTCCATGACCCAGGCCTTTTCACCGCCTAGGCTACCGCTAAAATCATTGCCAAGTGCATCCCAGAGCGCAGCAGCTTCTGGGCGGAATTTTGAATCAAACAGCTTAAAGCCTTCTTTGAATTGGTCGAATTCTTCGCTCTGAATGGGAGATTCAGTGACTTTGACCGTGATCGCATAGGCCGTCTCAAACAGAGACTCCATGTAGGCGCGGGCACTCTTATCAAAAGCTGCATCTGCATTGAAGTTTGCAAACATCGCGACATCCTCAGATTTACCAAGATGCGCTAGCTTGTTAGGTGCCTTCCAATCCAACATGCCGCTATCATAGCCGCCATGAGATTCGATTTTTAATCCCTCTTCTAGAAAAGCCACGATGCCTGACGATTCATTTCCTGCAAACTTGCGCAACGCGGCTTCTCTCTCCGCGACGATTTGGAATAGCGACTCCAAATCCCGGGTGTCCCCGAGACCATCTGACATAGAAATGCCGTCACGCAGACCATTCACGATGTCACCTAATCCTCCACCACTGGCGCTGATGAGAGTATCCATACTTTTCTTTTCGCCGTAGACGAGTGCAGCGAGATCTTTTGAAAGATAAGAATCGGCAAAAGCAAGCGCGTCTGAACCAACGAGAGATGCCTTCGAATCAAGATTCAGTTTAAACGAATCAATCGATGGACCGGTAAAGACGACGATGTGCTCGCCGACTGTGCCGCTGAAAATCACGAGATCTTTTTCGCGATCGCAGAAATGGCACGCTCGATCGTGGCTTCGTCTAGCATGTCTTTCGCCATTTCACGCATACTGCCTAATTGTTCAGCAGCTTTTGCCCCGGAGAACTTGAAGCCTTCAAATTTAGCTCCTGCTTGCTCGCTGGAAATCGGCTCGATCATTTCACCCATCATGCCCATCATTGCCATTTGGCCAGATAGTTGCTGTGCGGCAGCTTCACGGTTTTTTTGATCTTTGACTTTGATCGCCACATAGATCGGCGGCATGTTCGCTTTTTCTAAAGCGTCGATGCCCGCTTGAGGATCTTTAATGAGATCTTTGACGAGTTCTTGCCCCATTCCTTCGGCCATCGATTTGAACGCGGCATCTCCATCGCCAGTTTTGGCAGCGTCTGCGAATGCTTTGGCGATGTTACGGTATTGATAGTAGTTATAGCGGCGCGTCACCGTTATCAGATTTCCTAACTGTTCCCCGGTGGTCTTCCCCATCGCTAGGGTGATTTCTTCACCTAGAAGGACTTCTGGGCTCATGGCATCTGCGTCCTCTTCATCTTTCGGAGCATCTGGATTTGCATCCGCAGGTTCTTCTGGATTCGCCTTCGCAGGTTCGGCGGCGTCCTCAGCGGCAGCAGCCGGGGCTGCCTCTGCTTCAGCAACATCCATGGCAGCATCTTCGGCTTCTTCCACGGCATCCAGAGCAGCGCCTTCTAAACCGTCTAGACCTAGGCCCATTTCCTTCTCGATCATCTTCCATAATTTGGAAGCCTTCACGCGATTCACATTTTTCGTTCCGTTGTGTAGGGCGATAACGACTTCTGTGTCTTGTGGTAAATATTTGGCGAATCCTAATTTCGCGGCGCGCTCTTCTACACTGACCTTTGGCGCTTTGACTTCAGGAATCACCTCTGAAATGACTTCCTTTACACCTTCGACAACTTTCGCGGGAATGTTAGGAGGAGCTGCGGCTTCTTCTTTCTTTTGCACGCACCCACACTCAAGACGACAGCAGGAACCAACAGCCAACTTTTACGATTTTCATAGCTACAAAGAGCTAGAACTTTTCGCCCCCCCGCTAGCAAGCAGATTGGCTAGCGTTTTTTAAAGAAATCAAAAAACGCCGTCCAGCTTGATGCTGAACGGCGTGTTGATTTTTCTGTTTTACGCGGGATTAAGCGCTTTTCGCAGCAGATTTCGCTTCGAGAGCTTGCTTTGCTTGGCCGATGATGGCGGAGAAAGCAGGAGCGTCGTTGACAGCAAGGTCGGCGAGGATCTTGCGATCTGCTTCGATTCCAGCAGCTTTTAAACCTTCGATGAAGCGTGAATAGGTGATGTCCTCGTTGCGGCATGCAGCGTTGATACGTTGCGTCCACAAACGGCGGAACTGTCCTTTGCGGCGCTTACGGTCGCGGTATTCATAGGTCATCGCCTTGCGGACGGCGTCCTTGGCGTAACGAAAGAGTTTCGAGCGGAATCCGCGGAAACCCTTGGCACGAAGCAGAGTCCGCTTGCGGCGGGCCCGGCTGGCCGGTGAGTTAGTGGCACGTGGCATTTTCTTTTTCTAGTTTGAACAGACCGTTGTTTTCATTTCCTTCCTCAGTCTCGACTGTTCTTGTCTCCCTCTCGGGATCAGGCTGGGTAAAGGCCGTCCGATTCGCGGACGGGGGCGTAGTTTCGTTGTTTCGTTCCGAATCAATGGGAGAAAGGAAGATTCTCTCTGACGTTTCTAAGGTCAGCATCGGATACAAGAGTAGCTTGCCCAAGACGACGCTTGCGCTTGCTGTTCTTGCCTTGCAACAAGTGGCGGGCCCCTTGTTTCCGACGAAGAATTTTCCCAGTTCCAGTGACTTTGAAGCGCTTGGCAACGGCTTTCCGTGTTTTTGCTTTTCCTCCGACTCTTGGCATGGGACGGGCAAACTAGGCATCCACCCCCCGCTGGCAAGGCAAAAGTGGCTTATTTTTTACACAAGTTGAAAATCATGAGGCTGCGGCCTGATGATTTAGCTTCAGATCATCCTTCTTTATTTAAAATAATAGTTGATATTTTGTCTTTATGACCTTAAATGTTTTTTGTGGACACAATAGCATCTTTTAATCAAAGAAACCCATCTGCTCTAACCCGCGAAATTGGCCAACGCCTGCGTGGATTTCGCCTCGCGAAAGGCTGGACCCAGGAGGAGCTGGTGGAGCGCTCCGGTGTCGCTCTTTCTACATTAAAATTGTTCGAATCACGCGGCCAAGGTTCATTCCAGCGGCTGGCTAGAATCACCGTGGCGCTAGGAATCGACGGGCAATTACGGGATTTGTTCGCTCAACCCACCGTCATGGAATCCATCGAAGCCGTAAAACTCAGCGAACGCCAACGCGCTCCCCGCCGGAATCGGAAAGGAAACTAGATGGAGCTTGAGGTCAAATGGGCGGGAGCGGGAGAAGCCACCGTCGGGAGGCTTTACCAAGATCTGCGCGGTGTGATTTATTTCGAGTATGATGCGAAATGGCGCAGCGCCGCACGGGAGCTCTCTCCCATTTATCTGCCGAATTCCACCCGCGGTGCGGTGAGCACGCCCACACCTAGCTTTGGCGCGCTGCACGGACTTTTCCAAGACGTGCTCCCGGATTGGTGGGGAGAGCGGCTGATGCAAAGGCACTTCGAGGCGCGAGAAATTCCGTGGAGCCGCGTGACGAGCCTGCAAAAGCTGGCCTGCCAAGGAAACCAAAAAATGGGAGCACTGGCCTTTTCTCCCGTGATGGATGAAATGGATTTCCAAGATGGCATGGTAGCGGAGTTAGGAGAATTGGTGGAAGCTGCCCGCGTCGCCCTGCGAGGAGAAGCCGGCGAAGTCCTAAAATCCCTCCTCAAAAGCGGCATGTCTCCCGGCGGCGCCCAGCCGAAAGCCCTCCTCGCCATTTCCGAAGATTTTTCTGAACTCCGTGTCGTTGATCCTGCGCCTACCGGTTACGGTTCCTGGTTGATCAAATTCGATACCGAACCTGTCCTAGAAGAAGGCCGCATCGAAGCAGCCTATGCTGACATGGCCCGCGCCGCTGGAATCACCGTCCCGGAAACCCGTCTATTAGAGGCCGCAGGCGGCTGTCATTTTCTAAGCCGTCGTTTTGATCGCACTGCATCGGGAGAGCGGCTCCATCTACATTCGTATTCTGGCCTTACACAAACCGCCCTGCGCGATGGGCTTGATTACGCAGATCTGATCGAAACTGCCCGCTCCCTCACCGCGGACAATCGCTGTGTAGAGGAAATTTTCCGGCGTGCCGTCTTCAACGTCATTGCCGCAAATGACGACGACCACGGGAGAAATCACGCCTTCCTGATGGACGCTGCAGGAAATTGGAAACTCGCTCCAGCTTTCGATCTCACCTTGGCCACTTATCCTCTCGCATCCGGTTTCCGTGCCGCCCGCGTCAACCGAAAAGCCGCCCACATCACACGTCAGGATTTCATCAAACTCGCTAAAGACCATGACGTCCGAAACGCGAAAGCCCACATCGACCACGTCGTCGATGCCATTGCCCATTGGTCAGAACACGCGAAAGCGAACGGCATTTCCCTCACCCAATCTTCCATCGTCGAATCACAGCATCTGCGTGGATTTTGAAAAAATCTCGTCACAGAGCACAAAAAAGCCCGGTGTTTCCACCGGGCCAAAACAAACATGAATAACAAATGAGAGAATTTTAGACGAGGCCCGCTTTCTTCAGAGTCGCAAAGGCACCGTTCTTATTGACGGTCTTCAGGGCGCGGCAGCTCAACTTGACACGGACGAATTTGTTCAATTCTGGCACCCAGATGCGCTTGTTCTGAAGGTTCGGGGAAATCGTTCGCTTCACCACTTTCGTGACGTGACGACCGATACCACCTTTTTTCTTCGCCAAACCTGAACGGTGAATCTTTCCGCCGGAGCGGACGCGGGTTCCTCTGATGCTGCAAATGCGTGCCATAAAATTAGAAAGTGCTGGGGTTGCGGGACGCGGAGAATGGCCACCGGAGCCATCCCGTCAAGACGAATCCTGATTTTTCCGGGAAAATCACTTCCGGCGCTTTCTCAACTGATTGAGCCAACGTTCGACGTCTTTAAAAATGACTTCTTTTTTCTCGTCATACATCAGCAAGTGATAAGCTCCCGGGTAATTATAGTAGGTCTTTGGGACGCCAGCCGGGATGCGAGCCACAAAACCACGGAGATCAGAATCGTTATTAAAGTAATCTTTCCCGCCATGTAAAACGAGAACTGGCGTCCTGAAATGAGTGGCGCATTCATTCATATTTCCAATATGGCGACCGAGCGTGCCGATGAGCCGCAGGGTGTGTTCCTCCACGTGATAGGAATTTTTCTTCACCTGTTCTCCGTGGTGGGAAGTCTGAGTCATTTGCACATCCTGGCCGCCAGAGAGAGTTTCCAGGGAAATCCGGGCCAGCGGCAGTGTCGTCGCGGCAATCTGGACCAGACCGGGCGTCCAGGCGGGAATATCATCGCGAAACCGGACAATCGGTGACGAAAGCACCAACCCATCACACGGCGGATCATTTGCCGGAGCTTCCCGCCAAGCATGAGAGGCAATCATCGCTCCCAGACTCTCACCAAACCACACGATCTTCGCATCTGGATGGCGCTCTTGCACCAGCTGCGTGAAAGCAAACAAATCACGATACCAGTCTTTCGGATCACCAATATCGCCGCGCCGCGATGGAAGCGGATCGCTGCCCTGACCACGCACTTCATAAGCGTAAAGCGCGGTTTTTGGTTGATATTTCAAAAGGTGATTTCCCAAGTTCGCATAATCGATCGCCGCACCGCAAAACCCATGAATGCCGATGACGACGACATCTGGCTCAGTCGTTTTAGAAACCCATTTCCGGAAACCAAACGTCTCACTTTTCGTAGGCGCATTCGTCTTGTGACTCACCAATGTGTATTCTGGACTGCAGCCACAAAAAAGTAACGCAGCAACACAGGCCGCCAACCGTCTGATTTTGAGAAGCACAATCTGAGTCACGAAGGCAATTTCGCAGAATCTACAAAAAGTGCAATTCTCTAAAATCTTCTGATGATTTGAATTTCCATTCGAGAAGTTTAGTCCACAGTGACTCTGTTTCTGAAAGTTAAATTCCTCCCATGAAAACAAAACTTTGCATCCTCGTGATGTCTTTGGCTACTGCGGTAGCCGTTTCCGCAGCCCCTCGCCTCGTTGTTTCCACTCCATCGCTCATTCCAGAATCCCAGATCGATCTTGTTTTCGATTCGCCAGTCGTGCCAACAACGGAACTCGGAAAAACAGTCGATAATACTTGGTTAGAAATCAAGCCTGCCATTCCCGGGAAACTCATCTGGAAAGCACAAAATATCGCACAATTTATTCCGGCGCAAGTTCCTAACATTTCTACAAGCTATCAGTTTTCGATTCCCAGCGGACGAAAGCACCTCGATCAATCGCCTATTCCTGCAAAAGCGATTGAAACTTTAGAAACAGATGAATTTAAAATCATCACGGCAACCTCACCGAATCGCTATTCTAACGAATACGTTCCCGCCACAGGACAATGGGTCATCGCCTTTAATGATGCTGTCGATCCCACAGCTGCCGCAGGCTTCATCTCGTTCGGCTCAAAGCAAGGCCAACGCGTCGCCGCAAAGCTAGAGCACGCCACAATCGCCAGCTCATCCTATCTCAGCAATTATAAGCCATGGTCAGAAAGATTTCCTAACATAGTAGTTCCGGAGAAAACGCCAGCCAGCATCGCTACGAACATCATCATCGCCACACCGATTTCACCTCTGCCTGTTGGCGATGAATGGTCCATTTCCTTGTTAGCCGGTTTACCTAACACATCGAGCACAGCACGCACAAAATCCGACAGCAATTACAGCATCGGGAAGATTGAACCTTTAAGATCTTAAAAATTGAGCCGCTCGTTGAGGTCGATCAACCTCGTAAAATCACCTTATCATTCAATCAACCTTTACCTGACCCACTACCGACAGCATCTCATTGAAAATGTCTCTCCATCAATCCCAGACGTGGAAGGCGTAACCGCAACAGTAAGCGGTTCACAAATCTACCTAGCTGGTAATTTCACCAAGACAAATGACTATCAGGTGAATTTCTTTTCCCCCATTCAGTCTAGAGCTGGGCTTCAACTAAGTAATGTTCTGAACCAAGAAATCAAATTCAAACATCTCGATCCAGAGCTTACACTTCCTTCACAAGACGAAGCGCAACTCGCCAATGGCAAGCGCACTTACCGCATCCAAACCGTCAACCTCGCGAAGCTACATATCCGCATCAAAAAACTAACAGGAAATGACCTGATCCGAGCTTACCAAGGCTATCGAAATTACACAGGGAGCGGCCATGACGGAAAAGAAATCACTCCAACGGCCCCGCTCCCCTATTCGCTTTTAAATGGAGAAACGTTTTTTGAAAAAGACATCGAGTTAGGAAATCCCATCGACACATCGAAGGAAGTCGCGCTCAACTGGGATGAAATTTTGCCAAAAGATCTGCGCAACACTTCGATCTTTATTGATATCACTGGAGACTATAACGGAAAAGAAGGAAAACATAGCGCCCAAGCACTTTTACAGCTCACCGACATCGGCCTAGCGTGGAAAATCACGTCTGAGAATGCATTCATCTACGCCTTTTCCTGTGATAGCGGCGCTCCGCTACCGGATGTAAAATTACAATTCATCGGCGAGGATAATACTGCGCTCCAATCCACCACCACTGACGCATCTGGCATCGCAACGATTTCCCGCGCAGATTCCATTCGCCATCTCTACGCCTCATTGGGAAATGATAGCTACCTAACAGCTTTCGACTCGGCCATTGACACGGTCAATCTCTGGCGCTTCCCGGTCCACTACTCATCGGGATCAGCCGCTGCCGCCATTCGTAAGGCTTTTCTTTTCACCGACCGCTCACTTTATCGACCAGGTGAAACCGTTCGATTGAAAGGCATTGTCCGAAATCAGTTAGGAAATATCATCGAAGCTGCCGAGAGCAAACCTGCCCAAATCACATTTCTCGATCCAGCAGGTAATGAGGTCCACAACAGCGAAGTCACATTTTCCCCGACTGGTTCGTTTGATCTCGCCTATAAGCTCCCTCCCGTCAGCACCGGCGTTTTCCGAATCCGCCTAGAATATCCAGAGGAAATCGAAAAGGCCGAAGCCATCCAAGACGATTGGCAAAAGCAGGACGAAATACTCGCCAGCGCGCTCTTTTCCCTATCAATCCAAGTCGAAGAATTCCGCCGGAATGCCTTTGAAGTCCAACAAACGATCCCAAAACCCGCTCCGGGATCATCCAGCATCGCTGTCGATCTGTTGGCGAAATACTATCAAGGCCAGCCTGTTGCGGCTGGCGAAGTGAAACACTTCACCAGAATCAGCTCAAAAAATCTTTATCCCGAACGCTTCCGGGATTTCCTGTTTGGCAATCACCGCTCAGACGATTGGGGCTATTGGTATCACTACTTTGGCTACAGTGCCCGTGGTGATGAAGACGAAGGCGATGAAGAAGGTGGATATTCCAATAGCCCATCCACCCATGTGGAAGGCCAGGAAATCCTATCTCCAGATGGAACATCCGCGTTCGCTGTTCTAATCCCACAATCAGAGTTTCCGACAACCCAGCAAGTCGAAGTCACCTCTGAAGTGACGGATGCGAACAACCAAACTCTAACAGCCACCACCAAAACGACCGTTCATCCGGCATCGGTCTACGTCGGCATTTCTAGAAATGATCGACTCGTCCGCGTCAACGAAGCACTACCACTCAAAATCGTCGCTACTGATACCGAAGGAAATCCATTTCCCGGCTCGATCAAAGCCACCGCCACTCTCACTCGCGAGGTCAATTCAGCCGTGAAAACCATCAACAACGCGGGAGAAACCGCGACACGCAATGACGTCACCGAGGAAATCATTCAAACTTCGGAGATCATCATTGATCCCGCCGCCTCCACCGCACAAGGGATGGATTTCTCAGTGACTCCGACAGCCACAGGTCTGCATTATCTCACGATTCGCGGGACTGATCCAGAAGGCCGTCCATTTGCCACAGTCAATCGCTTCCACGCCTACGGCACCGATGAATATCCATGGCTTTATGAAGATGGGATGCGCATCAAACTCATCGCTGAGAAAAAATCTTATAAAACCGGTGAAACTGCCCGTCTGTTAGTCCTCTCTCCCATCGAAGGCACTGCATTGGTCACCATCGAGCGGGAGAAAGTTCTGCGCTCATTCCTCGTTCCGCTAAAAGCTGACAAACCAATCATCGACATTCCTCTCACCGATGAAGACGCACCAAACGCTTTCGTTTCCGTCCTTGTTGTCAAAGGAGCAAAAGAATCTGCTAGGGACCACAAAGAGCCACAACTCCGTCTCGGCTATTGCGAACTGATCGTCGAAAATCAGCGTGATAATCTCGCGATTCAAATGGAGACCAATGCCCCATCGGTTCGTCCTGGAGACACCGTGACGCTCACGGGAAACATCACTCTTTCCAATGGCCAACCAGCAGCCGGAGCAGAAGTCACTTTCTACGCAGAAGACGAAGGCACATTGGCCATCATGGGCTACAAAACACCACAGCCGATGTCTTATTTCTACAAGCCTCGCGACCTAAAAGTCGAATCCGGAACCTCATTCCACTCCTTCATTTCAGAAGATCCAGAAAGTCAGAATTTTTACAACAAAGGATTCTTCATCGGTGGTGGCGGAGAAGAAATGGAACTCAGTAACCCGATCAGAGATAACTTCGATCCCTGTGCGACTTGGGCACCTACACTCACCACAGATAGCACCGGGAAATTTACTCATACTTTCAAAACTCCAGACACGCTGACTCGCTATCGTCTTATCGCTATCGCTCACCATAACGCTGCTCGTTTCGGCCACGTGGAATCATCGCTCGTCGTAAAAAAAGAACTCATGTTAGAGCCGAAGTCTCCACGTTTCGCCAATCAGGGAGATACGTTCAACCCACAAGTCCTTGTCCAAAACGCCTCCGAATATACCGGAACATGGGAGATCAAATATAGCACTACAAATGGCAAAGAAACGCCAGCTGCCACACCGCTAGGTTCCACCACAGAAACCGTCACGCTCGCCCCCGGCAAGTCATCTGTCCTCGTTTTCCAAACGCGTGCAGAGACGACTGGCGAAGCCGTTCTCACCTGGCAAGCCACACCCGTTTCCCTCAGCAGTGGAAATCTAACCCCTCAGCTCGCCCATCGCCTGTCCGATGCCGTGGAGTCTCGATTTGAAGTGCAATACCCAATGCCGCTGCTGCGTCAGTCAAAGCTAGTAACACTGAATACACCTAACAAAAACCAAAACCTACTCGATCAGATAGACGATAAACTACTCACTGGGACCGGCGAAATTGAACTGGAGTTCGCCCGCTCGCCACTCGTTGAAGCCAGCGGAGCAATCGACTCATTGCTTCAATATCCCTACGGCTGCGTCGAACAAACAACCTCTGCCTTGATCCCATGGCTCGCCGTGGAAGACCTCAGCTCCCTTGTTCCACGCTTCGCAAAAATCCAGCCAGAAAAAGTCACCGAAACGATTCAGGCGGGAGTCAATCGCTTGCTTTCAATGCAACTTCCCGATGGCTCCTTTGCCTATTGGCCAGGCGGCACCGATTCCGTACCGTGGGCTACCAGTTACGCCGGAATGGGATTAATCATCGCCGAAGAGAACGGCGCTCACGTCCCTGAATACGCGATTGAAAATTTATCCAAAAATCTCATCGAAAGCTTGCGCGGTCTAGCCAATGAAAAATCCGCCGCTGCATTGGAAATTCATGCACGCTCACTCTTGGTTCTTTCACTCGCAGGATCTCCGCAGCCAGCTTATTTAAATGCTTTGGCAGATCGGATCAAGGAGCTCACCCCCAGCGCCCGCAGCCTGTTAGCCACAGCCATTGCCACGATGGAAGATGCAGATGCACAAAAAATCGCTTTCGCAAAATCCATCCTAACATCACCAGTTCCATTCAAAAACAAAGATGACAGCTGGATGCCCTACTCTGCGGAGAGCGCCTATCAACTCATCGCTTGGCTTGCAATCGAACCAGAAGGACCACAAGCGACTCAGATTCTCGATCGAATGCTTCGTGAGAGAAATCCTTACGGAGCATGGAACACTACTTGGGTCAATGGCTGGAGCCTCATCGCCATGAGCGACTACGCAAAACAACAATCGCTCGATGATGAACCCGTTTCACTCTCCTTGGAAACCAGCACTGGCACAGAAGCCATTTCTTTAAGCAAGGAAACGCCCACCGCCACTCGCTCATTCAAACTAACTCCCGAACTAAAACTCGCCATCAGTGCAGACCGCAAGGCCTGCGCCCGGATCAAGGTCGCCTCGAAACCAAAAATCGAACCCACGCAACCCGTCGCCAAAAACGGGCTTTCGATTGATCGGATTTACGAACGTGTAAATGGCAATGGCTCCACAGAAATACTCACAGAGCCTAAAGTCGGCGATCTCATCCGCGTGTCACTCCGCGTCACTCTACCAAAAGACAACACCAAATACCTCGTCATCGACGATCCACTTCCCGCCTCCTTCGAGACCGTCAACAATGATTTTAAAACTCAACGCTCCGCAATCGCGGAAAACTCCAGCGAAAACGATTGGAACATCAGTCACTCCGAACTTCGTAGTGACCGCGCAGTCTTTTTCCTAGACGAAATCTGGCGTAAAGGAACCTACACCGTCACCTATCTCGCCCGCTGCACTCTAGCAGGCGAGGCCGTCGCTCCTCCGGCGAAAGTGGAATCCATGTATGATCCAGAAAACTTCGCCCTTTCGGCCTCAAGGCTTTTCACAGGGAAATAGGTTTAGAGATGCGGAATGGATTTGCCGAGAACTACACTCCAAAATGCGCCGATAACCAGGAATCGACAGCCTCGATAATTTTCGGGTAGCTGGCGGCATGAAACGCATGACCCACGTCAGGAATTTCCAGCAACTGTTTCTGACATTTCGCAGCTTCAAAGGCATCCCTGCTGTCTTGAACCGGCACGATATCGTCTGCGCTACCGTGGATGAGCAACCAAGGCTGTGTCACCGCCTCGGCGGCAGAAAGCGTATCTTCAATTCCTCTCAAATCATCAACATAGGTTTGGGAAAGTGGGAAGCTTTCATCTTCCCACATGCAGCCAACACCGGGTGTGACGTCACCGAACTCTCGATCCACAAAAGCCGCAGTGTGGGTCATTCCCGCCAAAGAAATCAGAACTTGGATTCGCATATCTCTGGCAGCTGTTAGGACACCCACTGCACCACCCATGCTGTGACCCAAGTAGGCGACTCTTACTTCATTAGGCACAGTTGCCAAAACAGCTTGAAGATCGCCAATTTCCTTAGTGATGCAGGATGACTCGAAGCTACCATCTGACGCACCATTTCCCGAAAAAGAAATCCTAAGGCTAGACCAACCGAGTTCTGCAAGCCCTTCCGCAATCGCGATCAGATGAGGCCGATCTTTATTTCCCGTCACACCGTGACCCATGATCACCAAAGAATCCATGCGACTCCCGGGATGAAATGAGTGGTCGATACGCTCGCCGTGGCGATTGAGAATTTCGCTTTGTGTCATTGGATTAGAAATTGTTAGGCACCAGCACGGTTGGGAAATGTTAGCTCTGCGATTCCCGATTTATCTAACTCTCCTAGGCCTAGTGAGATTAACTTTCGATACTGAGCTTCCGTCGCACGAGAGAGCGGCACTGCTAGATTTACCTGATTTGCTAACGCATTCGCAATGCCACTATCTTTCGCCGCGTGAGCCGCAGAGAAATAGCAATCATGCTCACGGGAAATCATATCATCGCCATCGGTTTCTAAAACTCGCGAGTTCGCTCCCGTTTGTGCGAAAATCTCCTTCAATACTTGCAAGTCTAGCCCCAGCGCTGCCCCTAATCCCAATCCCTCTGCGAGGCCAGCAGTATTGATATTCATCACCATATTGACCAGCGCCTTGATTTTCGCCGCATTTCCCACCGGGCCTACATAGCGCAAGGAGCACGAAAGATCCTTCAGCAATGCTTCGTTTTTCTGAAATGTTTCCTCCTCGCCACCAATCATCAGATAGAGAGTCCCTTGTCGCGCCTGAGTGATGCTAGATGCCATAGCCGCCGCCAAAGTCGCGGCACCAGCAGCGGCAGCTAGCTCGGCGACTTTCTCATGCACTTCCGGACTAATTGTCGCACAATGAATGAAAGTTTTATCCTTCACTCCTTTCGACAAGGAATCATCTCCAGAAAAAATTTCCAGCATCGCGGCGTCATCCGTCACCACGGTGAAAATGATTTCTGAAACAGCCGTCACTTCAAACAAAGATTTTGCAGCAACGCATTTTAGCTCCTTCGCTAAAGACACTCCCGCATCTGCATGATGATCGTAAACCGCACGGATCGGGTATCCCAAATCCGCGAGACGGCGCGCCATGTTCGCCCCCATTCTCCCAAGACCGACAAATCCAATCGATGTTTTTTTCATTGAATCAAGCATGGAGAAAAAATCTCCCGGCACAACCGGAACTTGTAGCAAGTTTATCAACTCAGCGCTTCATCAATCCGCCAAGGATACTGGCTAACATTCCGCCGCCTGCGCTTTTCCCGCCACTGCTGAAGATCATCCCAGCAATGTCATCGATGATTTGGCCATCACCGTCACGATCTAAAATCCCGAAAATCCCTCCTGCACGTGTTTTTGTTGCGGTGTCTTGTTGTCCCTTTTCATCAACATGCTGATGATCACAGGAATCAGCATCGGTAATAATTTACGAGCCACACCACCGCTAATTCCGAGTTTTTGAGAGAGAGCCTGCGCCGTCACACCGCCTTGAGATTGTTCAAAAAGACCATGAGCTGTTAGATCATTATCATCGTCGTCTCCATCGAGATCAAACGCAGAAGCCTGATTGACCGCATGATCAACGTCCTCGCTGCCAATTTTCGCTAAAAATGTATCTAGTTCATCCTCGCTCATCGTTGCTTGGCTTTTCTTTAACTGGCTCAAAACCACCGGTGCCAAACCTGCTAGCGCTCCTTGGATCTGGTCTTGATTGAGATTGGCCTTTCCAGAAAGCTTTCCTGCTAGTTGGGGGGCGACAGAAGACAACAATTCATCGTAAAATGCATTCATAGTCCTGTATTATTGCTTCGTGCTTTTTCAAAAAGCAAAAAGAATCTTCTCGATTCTTGTTAGAAAATCGCTTTATGAACCAGACCAACGAAATCGGAAATTGCCATTTCAATCAAATTTGCATCCTTCCACCTAAAATCCGCAGTTGAAGTTCTGAAGCGCGGAACGATTGAGAAAAGGCAAACCCAATCGATTCATTCATCAACATAACAAAGAAAATGGGCGGAAGAATCAACTTCCGCCCATTCTTGAATCGTAAAGATCTGAATGAGTTATTGAGTAATGGCAGGCAGCACACCGCCATCTCCTAATCCGCCGATTTCTGGATTACTATCGGGTGCCTTATCTGGTCCACGAAGCGGGCGGCCCGTTGCATCGATAATCTGCGCCGTGACGAAGATGACCAAATTACTCTTAATCCTGTTTTCGCCCTTGGTCTGGAACAAGCGTCCAATCACAGGAATATCACCAAGAATCGGCACTTTATCTTCGATGTTTTGCACATCTTCGCGCATCAAACCACCAACTGCCACAGTGTAACCATCATAGATCGTCAGTGAAGTCTTCACACGACGTGAGGAGAACACAGGCATCTCAATACGGTTTTCGGTAATGACAGAAACCACAGGGTTTCCTAGAGCGTCTGTTGAAGGAGCTTGGATCGGGCTACCATAGTTGATGAAACCTTCGAATTCGACGATTTCTGGCACGAAATCCAAATCAATCACGAAGTCATTGCTACCAATAGTAGGTTGAATTTCGAGAGTCACACCCGTGTTACGAGTCTCGAAGGCTGTAGGCGTAGCCGGGGTAACAGGGAATCCACCACCACCACCACCACCAATACCACCACCAAAGAGGCCACCAGTATTGTTGCCACCTGTGGACTGTGGGAGTTCCGGGGGTTCGTATTCAGTTGGATAGATAAATTCACGGATAATCTCGATGGTCGCTTTTTGACCAGACTTTGCCGTTACCGAAGGAGCAGTCATCAGATCTGTTCCTTTTTTCTGGGCTAGTCCACGCATGATGAGCTGGACTTGGCTATTTGAGAAAAAGCCTGTCAGGGCAGCAATACCGGGAGCCACATTCGCCGTTTGTGAATTCCGATTCGGGTTGTTCAAAATCGCATCAATATTGTTACGATTAATCGCTTGATCGCCGCTACGTAGACCATTTGTGACGAGATTGTCTGCGAATTGGCCAGAAGCCAGTGGAACTCCCGAAATGGTTGTGCCATTGACATTGCCAATCAGGTCGCTTCCGGTTCTGCCACCTTGGTTTCCTTGTGTTCCACCGCTGCCAAAGAGTGTTTGATTATTATTACCAAAGATATTGTTGGTAAGGTTAAAAGGACTAACTAACCAATCAAAGCCTAGCTCGTCGTTATTTTCCTGGGAGATTTCGATGAACTTGGTGGTGATTTTGACCTGCTTTGGCTTATCCTCATCTAGCGCCTGAATCAAGGCTTCAAGATTTTCGAGTTGCTCAGGAGTGTTATTTACTAAAAGGGCACCTGAACTGCTCAAAGTCGCAGAGCTGCCTGGAGCCGTGAAGGCGATACCAGCAGCCATCAGAAGATCCTTGATCGGCTTTCTGGCACCTAGCAGAGGTTTTGATTCTTGCTTGGCAAATGGATCTTCTGCGGCACCACCCGCTGCGGCAGCGCCTGAGTCCAGCTTGCTTTGAAAATCCGGAGCTACCCGGAAAGTGCGCGAGAAGGTATCAGTTTCCTCTGCAGATAGAGGAACGAGAGTCACTGAGAAATTATCAATCTTAACTTTAAGCTTCGTCTGCTCACAGATGTATTGAAGCACCACTTCAAGTGGCAGATTCCGGCTGCGGAGATTGTTGATTCGAAGTGTGTTAGGATCCTGCGTTGGGGCAGCGATCGTGGCTGCGTCACCCTCAGCTGGAGCCACCTCCCCAATCGTAGCAGCTACCGTGTTGGCGCGAGCACGGCGAACATTGATATTTACACCTTTTCTCGCAGGATCAAGTTCTGTGGTATCGAGCTCAATGGAGCGTTGTCTGAGGAAGTCAATTGCTTCTTCAACCGTTGTATCCTCGAAATCGACACGTGGTATGATGATTTCCTTGAGTTTTTGGTGATTTGAGCAATGCCAGTATCTTGATCTTGAGGTAAATTTCGATTATCTTCCCCTAAAACGTCATTTGAAGGTACTGAAATCTCCCATGCTTGATCGACTTGGCTGAGGAGCTCAGCACGCGTGTGGTCATACGCAGCGCGGTAGTAGTCCGATTTGGCGACTGAAACTCGCTCTAGCCCGCGACGCGCTGCGGAGTTGTAGGGATCGACACGAAGCACGTTATTATACTCATTTTTTGCTTCGTTGTATTTGCCTAAGTTGTAGTTGCCTTCTGCGGTGTAGAGACCACGGCGGACTTTATCAACATTTTGAGTGTGTTCGTAAGTCAGTGCAGGATTGGTGCGGATCGGATCATCCAAATAGCCCATCTCGCGCTTGGCCTCGATGCTTTCTGGATCTTCTGCGAGAACCGCTTCCAGCAGCGTGCGCGCTTCTGCATATTTTCCAGTTTTACGGTGCTGGATCGCAAGGGCT
The DNA here is from genome assembly GCA_012032235.1 of Akkermansiaceae bacterium. Taxonomy (GTDB): domain Bacteria; phylum Verrucomicrobiota; class Verrucomicrobiia; order Verrucomicrobiales; family Akkermansiaceae; genus Luteolibacter. The sequence continues at coordinate 32,093 of JAAURL010000002.1, forward strand.
ACGCTAGCGTCGCTGAGATGCTCAACGTAGCTTTTGTGGCGATCCTCAAACATTGGAGTGTTCGGGACGCGATCAAGAGCTTGGCGATATTTATCAACGGCTTGTTGATAGTCACCTTTGGCGTAAGCGGCACGACCTTCTATCAATAGGGCGTCTCCTTCAGTGACCGCATCTTGGCGGCGTAATAGTTCGCGTTGGGCGAGACTACTGTAGCTACCGCCGCCTTCACCGGCCTGGACGTAAGAAATGGTGGCTGGCATGGAAGATGCCACCGCCATCAACGTGAGAGCGGTGCGACTGGATCGAGACATGGGCGTTTTTTGCATAATGAACTGAGGTTTTCTGGCGGGGTTTTAGATGTTTGAAAAGTGTTTTTTTGGATAATCATTCAGTAATAGCAGGCATTTGACCTTTACCGATCTGGATCGACTGTTTTTCACCTGAAGGCGTCGTGTATTCGATAGTCACTGCCTCTGGAGTCACTTCTTTGGTGAAATAATCTTTCTTCTCGTTTTCTGGTGGAAGCGCGAATGAGGTTTTTTCCTCTACTTTGAATTCCTTGCCACTCATGCCTAGTGCTTCGAGTGAGAAGATCGCGGTGCGATCAAATTTAAGATTTTCCTTGAAAAGTTGATCACTCAACGGAGCTTGGAATTCATAAAGAGTGCCTTTTTTGTTCGGTCTCTGATCTTCAATCACTGCGAAGGTGACGTCTGATTCGTATTTTAGCCTTTCATTCATGATTTTGCGGACCTCTGTTCTGAGGAACTTGAATCTGTCTTTGACTGGCGGTAGATCAAAGATGTTCTCACCGGGCATTACTTGCTTCGCGATGTCAGTTTTGATTTTCTGTGACTTGGAATTCTCATATCTGAAATCACATCCCTGTTCACTGGGGTAACCTGGGACGATCACCCATGCCAAGCTCTCGTCTTTGATATATTTCAACTTTGCGATGAGTGATGGAATCGACTGCGGGTCGTTCGGATTCGACTTTGCTTTAAATTCTTCCATATTGGAGAATCCGTCTTTGTCAGGATCGCGAGTAGGAGAGTCTGCAAATCCAGGATCAAGGCGATTTTCGAGCCACCAAGTGTTAGGAATCGGGTCGTGAATCATTGGGCCTGTGATCGGATCCAATGGCTTATCGGGTGTAGCGCTAGGAACGAACAATGGCACACCTGTGAAAAGATCAACTGCCCGGCCTGTAGGCGTGACGCCTTGTTGCCAAGCACGGTCCACTTCTAGAGAAGCAATCGATTTAGGAACCAGCTCAGCACTAGCGACAGCTGTATTGTTATTGCCAGCGCCCTTAGGAGATGCACCAAAATCGTCATCCACTCCGTTTATTTTGGAAAATCCAAGATAAGCGAGGCCTAGCGCGACTGCTACTGCTCCCCCGAGGGTAGCTTTTTCATAATTTGTGGAAAACCAAGACATGGTCGGAAATTTTGCGGAAATTGGGTTTAAGGAAGTTTCTTCACAGGGAGAAATTGAACTAGATCCAGTCTGACAAAGACTTGGATTTTTTCACTTCCCAGCACTTGTGAAAGGATTTGACTACTATCTGTTGTTGCTGCGGCAGGATCAGCTCCAGCTGCTGGGGCTTCTTCACCGGGCAACAGGAAGTCACCTCCACCGCTATCACTGGAAGCATCTTCTGCCGGAGCGGCTGTTTCAAATTTTGCTTCGCTCAGATTCGGAGCCTGCTGCTTTTGATTCGTGAAGCGCGCTGAACGCACTACAAAATAGCCATTTTCTGTTTTTGAAATCGCGGTAAAAAAATTACGAACTGACTCCTCTGTCCCCAAGAAGCTGATTTCCATCGGGAACTCACGAGTGACTGTGGTGGCCGGATCGAATGACTGGCCTTCTTCTTCCAGCAGAGTGGCCCGATAGATATTTTTTAGTTCAGCTGGCTTTGCCGCAGCTAGTGCGAGCATCAGCTTTTTAACGGCATCCATCTGATAGTTCAGAATACCTGTTGTGGAAGCGGGAGCTAATGAGGTTTTGTATCTTTCAAAACCTAGGAAAAACTGCTCCGGCAAGGTCGCTCCAGCCGCTTCAAATGCTTGGCGAACTTCTGCATTTGCAGCCAAAAGACTATCAGCAAACGCCTGCGGTGTGACATCTTTGATTTCTTGTGGGCGGAACTTATCGAAAGTCGTTTGAAGTGATTCGACGGCTTTTTTATAATCTTCTAGGGCCTTATTTTTACCATCGCGATTTTCTTCGCTAGGATAAAGGGCGATTCCCTCGGCCGCTGATACCTCGGAAAGGCCCGCGTCGAACTTTTCTTTGGTCTTATTGTAGTTACTAAGTCCTAGGTAGCCCGCCACGAATAGTAGAATAGTTCCCGCGAGAGTTCCGCCAGCTAACCCGGCGAGAAATTTGTTTTCTTTGATCCAACTCATAATACAGGTGAAATAATTAATAATGGGTTACTTGATAGAAACTTCGCGAGCGAGTGGGAGCGTGATTTCAAATGGCACGCCTAATTCTCCAGCTGCGCCAGCAACGGTGATGACTAGGATTTTATCATCCGCTAGAATGACTTCTTTGCCTTTGGCATCCTTTGATTTGAAATTGAACTTCGTGGATTTGTCCTTGAGGTTTTTCAGCAATTCAGATACGATATTCGGTCCTTTGGGAGAACCTCTCCAAAATCCTTTCACGCGAATCGCGTTTGCGGTCGTAGTCACGACTTCCCCCGGTTCCCTCTGGCTCCTTTTGCAGCGACATCCTGCTTTACTTCATTCAAAGCAGATGTCCCGAAGGTGACATTGAAGAAATCTTGTTTGATGAGGGAAGCTCCGCTTTTAAACTTTCGGTCCACTTTACCGTTAGCCCCCACGCCAGTCGCAAGAGGATCATAATTGGCAATGGGTTCAAAATCGGTGAGCCAAACTAAATCGCTCGCAAAGGCACCGCGGACTTCTGACAACAAATCCATCCAATAGCTGCGGTTCTCTTCAGCAGAAGTGTAACCTGTGGCGATTTTCCGAATATCGCCTTCTTCTTTCAGAAGTGTCTCTACTTCCCCTTTGAGAGGAGCAAGCTTCTCCATGGCCTCAGTGGTAGAAAGCTCTTTTTCGGCTCCTTTGGAGGCAGCTAAATGCTGGCCCGCGGCCCATGCACCAACGCCACCTAGCAGAATGGCCGCAGCTCCGATCAGGAATGGTTTTTTCTTATCGGCAGCGCGGGATTGCTCCACCACTACTGGAACGAGATCGATGTTGATTGAGGATTTCCCGGCTCCTCTCAGGCCGAGACCGACCAGCTCTCCCATGAGGTGGCCTTCACGCTGAACTACGGCAGCATCGACACCTTTACCGATCGTGAGGTTTTTAACCGGATTGAAATATTCGACAGGGAGACTCAGCTTCTCTTGGAAGAATTCTAGGGTATATGGGAGATTCGCTCCACCGCCTGCTAACAGCACGCGTGCTGGTGCGCTGCCGCCGTGATTGCTGCGGTAGTAGCTTGTCGTCCGGGCGATCTCAGCGGGAAGTCGAGTCAGAGCATTGCGAATGACCATTGCGAGCGCAGCGACGCTTTCATCCAACTGCTCAGTGTGCCCGCCTCCGAGAGCAACTAAGCCATTAGAAATTTTCTGATGCTCTGCATCCATGAAAGTCAAGCCGTATTCTTTAGCAATCGCGGCGGTGATTGCGCCGCCGCCGACTGGCACACTGCGCGTAAAGAAACGTTTTCCTTCGATATAGAGAAGATTGCTGGTTTTCGCTCCAATATCGATGAGGAGCACCGATTCGGCGGGATTGCCGTAGACCGAGCGGAATGCATTGTAGAGAGCCATCGGCGCGACGTCCACCTCGGCAGTGCCCATACCGCTGTCATTGACAGCGGAATTGATCTCATCCAGCACGTCTGCTTTCACTGCGACGATGACAGCTTCTTTCTCCTGGGCGCCATCGATGAGCTCATAATCCCAAACGACTTCCGGGAGCGGGAAAGGCACGTGCTGCTGTGCTTCAAACGTGACAAGTTGCTCTACATTATCTTGCTGGATTGGCGGCAGCTTGACAAAGCGAGTGAACGCAGTTTGTCCAGAAATCGCGTAGCGAGCCTTGGTTTCCCGACTTTCAACTGCTTTGCTAAATCTGCGATGGCAATGCGAGATTGGGAAACTTTGGAAGCTTCCAGTGCTGGATCGGCGACGATGGTTTCTGAACCATAGGCCTTCAAGGCGAGGCTGCCGTTTTTGCCAGTTTCAAAAACGGCCATGCCGATACGCTGGGATCCGATATTGATTGCGACGGTGGTCTGATTGTCAGCCATGATGCTTTTAAATGAGAGAGATTTAGAAAATGGGTTAAATATAATGAGTCGTCGAAAACTTATTTTTTATCGACTGAGACTTCCGCGTAACGATCCCACCACATGTTAGCGAATGGCGTTTCGTTCTTCTTAAGAAGAGGGACAGCGTCGCTCCGGGAGATTCTTTCGCTGGGTTGCGACCACCAGCCATCTTTTAGTTTGTCAGTGCCTTCGGCTTTTTTCTCGCCATTCACATGGATTTCGTAGCCGACAGCTTCGACGGCCGCTTTGCCATTGCGGTCTGAACCAGTCAGGCGCCTCACCGATGCAGGTGATAGGTAAACTGAACAATAAATATCTTCCTCCAGCGGGACGTTCACGTAGTCGATTTCCTTGGTGAGCAGCAAGTAGTTGCCTGACTTCTCGGTGTCTTTCACTGCGACAAACCACTTCACGGTGATTTTGTCGCAAGTCTTCGACTTGGGAGCTGGAGCTAGCTGGACTTGCAATTTCAGTTCAATGGATAGCCAGTCTTTTGGAGCAAATGGCTGGTCCTTGCCCGTGCTGAACTTCGGCGATGGAAAATCATCAAATTCGGGTTTGCCCGCGGTCACTTTTGAAGCCTGTCCAAGGGCAGTGCCTATGGAGACTAATAGAAGTGCAATCGATGCGGAAATGCGGATAGATTTAGGGAAAATAGATTCATGCGCGTGGGCTTTCAAGGAAACTAAAGAATTCAATTTCGGGTTGACCAGAGAAAA
>JAAURL010000113.1 GCA_012032235.1 Akkermansiaceae bacterium
TTTGCCTTCCTCCATGACGAACTGGCAGAGCCGGTCACCTGCCTCGCGACCGGCCCCGAGGAAATGCTCTTCATCGAGCATCTGATGGGCGATTTCCCAGTCCGCCGACGAGGCGGCAAGACGGATGTGAAGTGGTCGGATGTGAAGTGGTTCGCGGGCCGAAGACTTCGCGCTGGCAGCAGATGGGCGTTTGGAATGCACAAGGCGAAACCAGCATTTTCAGGCTCTTTTGTCTAGCGCTAATTCAAACCAAGCCACGAAAAGGAATTGCGCGTTTCAAGCCAAACGCCCTGGCGGAATGGCTAAAAATTTTATTTTTTTCTAGACTTCTTGCAAAATTGAATCCACTAATCACTTGTTTTCCATCTTGCAAAAGAAACAAACAAAACCAAAGAAAACTCCATGAAAACTAAAAATCAATTACTTAGCGTCATTTGTGTTGCCCTCGTTACTGCTTCTTCAGCTTCTGCTGTCACAACATTTCAAACTATCCAAGGTGCTAATACTAGTGCCACAAGAACTTCAACCATCTTTTTGAACGGTGTCCCTGCGGGGACGATTACAGTGACCAGCAACGCCACAGCAACCGGAACCGCTCCGCAATGGCAAATTCAGGGTGAACCCACCAGACCATCACCAGCTCCGACATTGAGCTTCTTATACGCGAATGGGACCAACGCAAGCACCCAGCAGATTGTGATCAACTACACCATTTCCCTGAATCCAGGGATTACATTCGCCCCAGGCACCGGCATTACCATCGGTAGTGGTGCATCTAATGGTCCTGGTAATCTAATTGGTGGTGGCAACAACTTTTCTCAGTTTACATTGGATCAAAGTGGAACTTTCACCGAGTTAGCCGCGACCGATTTTGATTTGAACAACGGTGCATACACTGCGGGTACAGCATTCACCAGCTCCAGCGTCACTGGCACAAACAGCACTACTGCATTTTCGAGATGGAGCATCTTGTTTCCACAAACCACGAGCTTCCAGTTCACCACTGTTCCTGTTTTTAGTGGAACAACGCCAAATCTTGCAGTAGCCGGAGAGCTCGTTGGCATTACCTTCGATGTGGTTCCTGAGCCATCCTCAGCACTGCTGGGTGCTCTGGGTGCACTTGGCCTGCTTCGCCGCCGCCGTGCCTAATTTTGCTTTTTCGAGATCAGCTCGGAGCTAACTTTAACACCCTGACTCTTAATTGGAGTCAGGGTGTTTTTTGGGTCTCCCCATCCGTGGAAAATAGATGCTGGGCGGACTGAATGCCGAAATTCATCGTCATCCTAAAGCCAGCAAACCACCTGCACTTAAATCTTTATGCCCAAAGCTCAGGATATGATGGCCGAAGGCGTGTGCGATCGAGAGCCACAAACGGTTGTGTGCCTCACCGTTGAATTGCAGTGATTGTCCCATTTTAAAACCAAGACCACCACCAACGAGCACGAAGGGGATGTTATCTAAACTGTGACTATTGCCCTTACCGAGTTCGTTGGTCCAGACAATGGTTGTGTTGTCGAGCATCGTTCCTGAGCCGCCAGGTTCAGGAACCGCATCGAGCTTTTTGACGAGTTGCACCAGTTGTTCGCAGAGCCAAATGTTGATTTTGACCAGCTTCTCTTGAGCTTCCAGATTGCTGTCCGGTTCATGGGAGAGATGATGGCGGTACCCAACCAACGCATTTGAGCCTGCCCCACGCTATTGGTGTATTGCAATGTGGCGACTCTAGCGAGACCATTGGCGAAGGCGCTGACTAATAAATCCGTCTGCATGGTGCTGATTTTCGGAATGCCATCGTTATCGAGTGCGACTCCGGCCTCTAAATTCGGCGGTGGAAAAATCAGATTCGTCGTGCCTGCGCTTTGCAAATCGCGCTCCATTTCACGGACAAAAGTGGCGTGTTGATCCAGCAGCGCTTTTTCTTCAGGATCAACACAGGCGGCGATATGACGCAGGTCTTCGCGGACTTCATCCAACACACTGACTACGTTTCCACGATCCTTTACCTGACCGTAGAGCGTCTCGAAAAGTAAATAAGGATCGCTGATCGGTGCGAGCGGCTGATTGCTACCGGCGTAAGTATTCCGAGTCCAAGGGTCTGCACGATGTGGAACGCCTACGCCGATCAATGTAGTGACTTCTCAAGCCATCATCGAGTGGACGTCGGAAGGCGCGCTCTGCAAAATTCGTTACAAATTTTTTAAGAACTTCCTTACGGTGTGGGGCACTTTCTTTCGATTTGGTGAGTTCATTCAATCGCGCAATGATCTGATTTGCGGCTTCGATGGCAGCTGCAGAGCTTGCTTCTTGCCAGGCTTTAGAAATCCCCGTTCCGCGTTCAAAGCCTTCGCTTGCATCGTCAGCCGGGAAGTGGGTGCTCAAGATAGCAACCTTAGCCCATGCGGCGGCGAGAGATAAGGTGAGGAGATCACACGCCATTCGCCTCCGGGCTGTTTCCAATCGATACGGAGGCTGCCACGCTTTTCATGGTATTTGAAATACTCGACTCGGAATGGATATCTGCGCCCGCCGAGCAAGAAAATCTTCCCGCCGATTTGCCGGGTTTGTTCACCGGAGCTTACCCAACCATCGATGAATGCGGGATCATCAAACTGATTGATATAAACTCGGACGCGTTCGGAGTATCCGCCCGGATTTCATACCAGCTTTTGGTTGAGGCAAACAAAGATCCATTCCAGCTGATCGCAAATTGCTTGGGATCGATGTCGTTACTGGGACCTGCTTCTGCGAAATCGAATTCCAAGGCCAAATCCCTCCTCTCGAAAGCTTTCTTGGCTTTTTTATCCATGCCATCGGATTGGAAATATTCGGCATGCAAGCCGCTGCCATCGCCGGGCGCGCTTGTGCAATCGAAGCTCCCGATAAGATCTGCAACCGATTCGCGGAATTGCCGATTCGTCAGACGCACAAAAGAAATTTTTTGATGGCCGGCAGCATTCGATTCACTTCTTTTAGCATAGAAAGTCGCTGATACATACTCCGCCACTTGTCGAGCTTGAGCCGTATCGAGTAGTTCGGGTTTATCCTCCGGCATGTAGCGATCGATGTAACGCGTCAGTGAATCGATCGTGCGATTTCCCTCTAGTGGATCGTCATATTTGCCTTTTACGCCCTCGCCGTTTTCACCGTGGCATTCCGCGCAGTGTTGCTTGTAAATTTCTGAGCCAGGGGGAGTCTGCGCTAGCACACTTGCAGAAGAAACCGCGAAGGCGACTCCGAGGTAACCAACGATGATCCAAAGATGATGCGACAAAACATCCAGCAACTCCATACTCACCTCTCACGAGAAATGTTTCAATGCTGGTTGGATTTGGCCGCGGTTTGGCAAATCGCTATAACAGTTTTATTGCCTGAATGAAAGATGATGTTAGGAATTTTTGGGCCTCTTTATCCTTGGCATCAGTGCGATGGAGGCTTGAATGATGACACTTTGTTTCACATACCCATTTATCCACCGTTCACTCATTGGCTCTGGCTCATTCCGGCTTTCCTCATCGGGGCTGTGATCGGTTCTTTTTTGAATGTTGCGATTTACCGATTGCCACTAGGCATGTCCGTGAATGAACCGAGACGCTCATTTTGCCCGATGTGTAAAAAACCCATTCCAATCTGGCTCAATCTACCGCTCATCAGCTGGCTGTGGCTGGGTGGAAAATGCAAAAAATGCAAAACACCGATTGCGTTTCGCTACTTTGGGGTCGAACTCCTGACTGCGATTTTATTCACCATCGTTTGGTGGCTTTTCGCTCCACAGTCGGTCGTTATCATTCTATTTCTATGGATTCTCATCGCGCTGTTAGTCGTGATGACTTTCATCGATGCGGAGCATTTGATCATTCCCACCTCTTTGACCTGGGCTGGCTCGGTGATGGGTCTAATCGCCTGCATGATTTGGCCTCAGATTTCAGCATTGTCGGACTTTGAAAGTCGTTGGCTACATGGCTTAAAAAACGGAGCCATCGGTTGGGCACTGGGATTTTTCGGGCTGTGGGTCGTTGTGGAGCTGGGAAAAATGGCCTTCGGCAAAAAGCACTTCGATTTGATCAACCTGTTTCCTGGCATCTCAAAGAGCCTGAAACGGACCAAGATCCCATGCTGTTTGTCATTGATGGAGAGGAAATCCCATGGTGGGACATTTTTTCCCGGAAAACAGACCGCTTACTCGTAGAGTCGGCAGCGATCAACGTCAGTGGAGAGCCTGTCGGCGGCGGTGCACTGATCATTCGCGAGCAAGAAATTCAATTGCCAGATGGCACAGTTCATGGATTGGCCGATATCAAATCTCTCGACGGTACTGCCACGAGCGCGGTCATCCCTCGCGAAGCGATGGGCATGGGAGACGTGCACTTGTTAGGAATGATCGGTGCGTTCTTCGGGTGGGTTGGCGTTTTTTTCTCCCTGTTTGGAGCCTCAATTTTGCGATCATCGCAGCGATATCGGGCGTGTTGGCTTTGGGAGGCAGCTTCCCTTCGGTCCTTTTTTGGCAATGGGAGCCGTGGCCTGGCTATTCGGCGGCTGGAAACTTTGGGAATGGTACATGCATGCCCTGTCGCCTTACGCTTATCGGTAAAGTCGAGTCTAGCTAGAGACGGATTTCACCGAATCTCCTCGTGGATCACTGCGGAAAATTGATCAATCCATGACTGAACCGATGCTTGTTCGCGATGTTCTACCAAGACGCGGATTTTGTTTTCCGTGCCGGAGTAGCGGATCAAATGACGACCACTTTTCCCGAATTCAGCCGTCGCCTGTTGCATCAGTTTTTGCAGCTTGGGTAGCGAGTCCAGAGATGGTTTCGATGGAACAGGCAGATTCGCCAGGAGAGTCGGATATTCCTGCATGATCGCGGCGAGTTCCGCCAGTGTTGCTTTGCGGTCTAACATCATGCGGAGCACTTGCAACGCGCTCAAAATCCCATCGCCAGTCGTGACGTAATCGCCAAAGATGAGATGTCCGGAATTTTCCCCGCCGAAGGAGTAACCATTTTTCCTCATGCATTCGATCACGCTGCGATCTCCCACGGCAGTCGTTACGACCTTGATCCCGTTTTTTTCCATCGCTTCGATCAGTCCCAGATTGCTCATCACGGTGGCGACGAGAGTGTCGTGTCTGAGTTTTCCCTGCTCCTTTAAGCCCAGCGCGCAAAGGCCGAGGATGCGATCTCCGCTGATGGCTTGGCCGTTCGCATCGGTGAAAATGACGCGATCCGCATCGCCATCGAAGGAAATGCCCATATCTGCTTGGTGTTTCCTAACAAGCTCCCCCGCTCTCTCTGGATGCAGGGCTCCGCAGCCGTCGTTGATGTTGATTCCGTTAGGCTCAATCGCCATAGTGATGACCTCTGCTCCTAGCTCCTTAAATAAAAGTGGCGCGATCTGATAGGCAGCACCGTGCCCGCAATCCAGCACGACTTTCAGTCCGTGCAGGGAAAGATGATCCACCGTTTGCTTGGCGAATTCGATATAGCGGCTGGCCGCATCCTCCATGCGATGGGTTTTACCAATTTGTGCTGGCGGCAATGGCGCGGCTTCTGGTTCGTCTCCTAAGATGTGGCGTTCGATCAGATTTTCCAAATCATCAGAGAGTTTGTAGCCGTCTGGCCCGAAGACTTTGATGCCATTATCCTCGTAGGGATTGTGCGAAGCGGTAATCATCATTCCCGCAGCAGCGCCCATCGATTTCACCAAATGCGCTACGGCGGGTGTCGGGAGAGCTCCCGCGAAATAGACATCGATTCCCATAGAGACTAGTCCGCTGGTGAGTGCGCTTTCTAACATATCTCCAGAAATGCGGGTGTCTTTCCCGACGATGACTCGGTTGCGATCCGGCCCTGATTCACTCAACACACTCGCCACAGCTTTACCCATCCGCAGGGCGATTTCCGCCGTCATGGGGAATTCATTGACACGGCCTCGGATGCCGTCAGTTCCAAAAAGTTTCATAGATTTTCTAAAAAGGCCGATCAGTTTTTAAAATGGCGGGAGGAACAAGGAAAAATCGGCATGTCTCATCCACCCAGGACCGCACGATGAATTTTACCGGGAGATTTTTTGAGAAACTGCCGGGCTAAGGCTTCGAATTCTTCCGAGAGATCGGTTAAGTAAAGTTGTAATTCTCCCTCCCGATCCGCAGATGCTAATAGATCCAGACGCGTGAGCTCCTTTTTCAAATGCTCCGCACAAGTCTTCGCAGAATCAACCAAGCGGACATCGCCTGGGAGCAGTTCGCGCAAAACGGGGATCAGCAGCGGATAATGCGTGCAAGCCAGCATCAACGTATCGATCCCCTTTTCTACGAGCGGATCGAGGTAGTTTTTTAAAACCAACTTCGTGGCAGGATGATCGATCCAATTTTCCTCGATCAGCGGGACGAGCAATGGAGTCGCTTGCCCGTGAATCATGAGGCCCGTTTTCCGCAAAGCGAGAGCGTGTTGATAGGCATGGGAGCGGATTGTGCCATGGGTCGCGATGATGCCGATGCGCTCCGCCTCTGGCGAAGACAAAGCAGCTTCCACACCGGGCTCGATGACGCCTAGGATGGGAACTCGATATTTCTCATGTAAATGCGGCAGCGCGTGGGCCGTCGCAGTATTGCAGGCGACAACGATGGCTTTCACGCCCTTCCCGATGAGAAATCGCACATCTTCGTCAGCAAATTGGCGAATCGTTTCCGGACTTTTCGAGCCATACGGCAGGCGCGCCGTGTCACCCAAATACAAGATCGATTCCGCAGGTAAAAGTTCCTGCACGGCATGGACGACGGTCAAGCCGCCGACCCCTGAGTCAAAAAATCCAAGAGGCGCTGAATTCACTGGCGGGAATGTGAGTGGCAGTCCCCCATGTGAAAAGCAGAGACTTTGTGGAAATTCAACAGATCTGGGCTGGCAATGGGATGTTTCGCCTCTAAACTGCCCTCCAGTTCAATGAAGTTGTGGTTATCCTCCTTATTCTTTCTGCTCCTTTCGCAGCCGCTGCTGCTTGGGCAAAAGACGGCTACGAGCCCCAATCTTCAAAAAGGAATGAATGCTTTGGCCGATGGTCTGTGGGAAATCGCAGAGCAAAATTTCAGAGCGCGCCTGAGCGAACCAAAGCTGACGCCAGAGGAGAAATCAGAAGCGAATTTACGCCTCGCAGAATCACTCATTCGCGCGGGAAATCCTAACGAAGCACTCAGCTTACTCGCTCAACCAGTGGTTTCAAAAAATTCAGAAACTCCCTTTTGGAAAGCGCAAGCACTGGTGGGGAAAAATCGCTTCAAAGAAGCAACAGAAGTTTCTCGACTCTACTAGCAATCCAGCTGCACCGCATCGCACCGAAGCAGCGTTTACCCAGACCAGTCTCATGTTAGCACTAGAACAGCCAGATGCAGCGCTGGAAGTTTTAAAGCAACTCGCTACGGGTGCCAATCCAGAGACGAAAGCGAAAATCGGTCTCTATCAGACGGAAATTTTACTCGATCAGAATCGTCCAGCGGAAGCTCGTGAAACCTTACCCAAAAAGGAAGCGATCACCGATGCCAGTCGGCCTTTAGCGGATTTCTTGGAAGCACAACTTTTACTAAGGGAAGGCAAACCCGCAGAAGCCGAAACCATTTTCCGGGCCCTTGTGAATCAACCGAAAGGCCAGACGCTCTATCGTTTCCAATACGCAGTGATCGGCCTAGCAGACGCAATCCATACGCAGGGAAAATCGGACGTGGCTGCACAATCATTGCTCACTTTCCTACAAGATCAGCCAGACTCTCCCGTTTTAGAGCCGATTTTTAAACGCCTGATCGACTGGCTCCCTGAAAAGCCAGCGGCGACGGATCCGACTCTAGATCAGTTCGCGAAATGGATCGCTCCCCCGTCGCTCTCCCCGGTAAATTTTATTTTTAGCAGCACTTCCACGACAGGATCAGAAGCAATGTCCGCCTGGCCCACGGATTACAAAGAGGAGACATCCAAGGAAATTTCGATTTTCGCGATCTACGCACGCGGCATCAGTCTACGACGCATTGGAACTGCGGAATCAAAAGCGGAAGCTAAAATGCTACTTCACCGCTTACTCACGGAAAATCCCGAGCATATTTTGGCAAGTCGTGCGCTCTATCAGCTAGCTCGCTGGTCGCTGGATGCCGGCGACACCGAACAAGCTTTTTCCACCCTCGACACCTTGCGAGAAACCACGCGCCTAACCGATCTAAAGGGCGAAGCTGCATTTATCGAAGCCCGTGCCGCCTATCTCAATAACGATCCAAAAACCGCGATTCGGCTATTCGACGAAGCCGCCAGCTTCTTGGCAGAACCAGAAGCCAGAGCAGCAAAGCTACAAGCCGCTATCGCCAGAATCCGTAGCGGCGATCTCAAAGGCGTCACTCAGATCCAACAATCCGACTCAACACCCAATAAAGATCTGGAAGCAGAACTCGCTCTGGAGCGGGCCCTTTCCAAAACACCGCTCAACACGGCCAAGCCCGAGATCGATGATTTTTGGCACGTTTCCCTGACCATCCGAGAGCCGCGGAGGCACGTCTAGTTGCCATCGAAATCGCACTGACTGGCTCTGAAGAAAATTTAGAGACCGTCCCAATCCAGTTAGAAATCCTCTCTGCAGTGGCTGAAAAATTCCCAGAATTCGGACCGCGAGTGGCCCTCGCCAATCTGCGTTTCGTGGACCGCTTAAAAGATTCTGCAGCCACCATCGAGAACGCGCAGAAGCTGATGGATACTTATCCGAATGATCCAGTCTCAGCAGAAGCCTCCATGACACTAGGGAAAAATCTTTTCCAATCCGGAAGCTATCATCCAGCACGACTCGTGTTAGAAAAGCTAGCCGCAGCCGATCCAAATCCTGTGAAGGCGCAACCAGCTTGGCTTCTCGCAGCTCGTTCCGCAGCGCTGGGCGGCACTCCGAAATCCAAGGAGGAAGCGCTCGTTCTCTTCGATAAAACCATCGAAGCCGGAGGCCCATTGAGTGCTGTGGCTAGCTTGGAAAAAGCATCCCACCTCATCGACATCAGGCGCCTGCAGGACGCTTCAACATTTCTCGAAAAATGGATGAAGCAGCTACCCGAGAACGATCCATTGCAACTGCCTGCTGGACTATTACTAGGCCAAGCTCTCTACGCCCAAGGCAGTAGCTACCCCAACTCCCTAACAGAAGCGCTTGCGATTTATGATAAGCTTCTCACTCACGCGAAAACCTATCCCGCTTTATTTAATCGGCTGCAATATCTCCGTGGCACCACATTGGAACAGCTGCCTGACGAAAAAGACCCTCAGAAAAAACGCAAAGACCAAGCATTCCAGGCCTTTTACTCCGTTCTGGAAACGACTTCAGCCCCAGCCGAGTGGGAATACTTTGAACGATGCGCTTTCCGTGCACTTGCACTGCTCGAAAAAGAAGAACGCTGGCCAGCCGCCATCACAGTTGCTAAAAAAATCGCAGCTTTTAACGGCCCCCGTGCCGAAGAGGCCGCTACACGGGCCAGTGCGCTACAGCTCAAACATATGGTTTTCGAAGACTAACTTTTTTCAAACTCTACATTTAAAACATCCGCTATGCCTAATCTTCTCGTCACTGGAGTCTCCGGCCGCATGGGCCAAGCCGTTATCGAAGCTGCTAGCCAGGCAAGCGTTCCAGTCGCTGCCACCCATGATGTCGGTCAAGATCTGGATCTTGCCATTTCCAAAGCAAACTGCGCGATCGATTTTACGATCCATTCGTTCACCTCAACACTCGTGGAGTCTGCGCTAAAACACGGTACGAATCTCATCATCGGCACCACTGGCCACACCGATGCGGAACGCGAAATCATTTACAAAGCCGCGAAATCCATCCGCATCGTCTACGCTGCGAATTACTCTGTCGGCGTGAACACTCTGTTCTGGCTCACCCGCAAAGCCGCACAGATTTTGACCCAAGATCGCTTCGACATCGAAGTCACCGAAATGCACCATAAGCATAAAATCGACGCACCATCCGGCACCGCACGCCGTCTATTGGAAATTCTCAACGAGGAAACCCATACTTCCTATCAGAACGACATTGCCCACGGACGCTTCGGAAATATCGGACCACGGAAACCACGAGAAATAGGGATGCACACCTTACGCGGTGGCGACGTCGTCGGCGATCACACCGTTCTATTCGCTGCCGATGGAGAGCGCGTAGAGCTGACCCATAAAGCATCATCTCGCCTCACCTTCGCTGCAGGTGCAGTGCGTGCTGCCAGTTGGTTAGAAAGCCAGCCTATTGGCCTTT
>JAAURL010000114.1 GCA_012032235.1 Akkermansiaceae bacterium
CTACGGCATCAATCACCAAGTCAGCGTTTTGCTTTCCCGCCCCGGCCTGGATCAATACGCTCACCCTCAATCACGGGCGGCCTCTCTCTGGGAAAATGAAAACCCTGCTCGCCCTAGCAGCTCGCCACATCCGCCTCGCCCACCAGGCGGCTTGCCAGGCAGATGAGATCAGCGCCGTCTCGGAAATGATCACCGCCAAGCTCACCCCGCGTGAGCAAGAAATTTTCCACTGGGTAGGCCAGGGAAAAAGCAATGCAGAGACCGCCATCATCCTGGGCTGCGCCACTCGCACTGTGGAGAAACATGTGGAAAACATCCTGCAAAAAACCTCCCTAGAAAGCCGCAATGCGATCGTAGCGAACTCAGCCGGGAAGCGAATCGAAAAGTAGAATCAAGGCTTCGACCATGTAGGGAGCATTTTACTCAATTTGTTAATTCAACTTGTCAGACAAAATGTGTAACCGGCTTTCTCAAGCAACGAATTAACTGGGGTCGGCTATAGGTTGTTGGTCAATGCGGCGGCGGTAACTTTCTACGGCTTGTGTCCAGGCTGTGTGGATGCCTTCATTTGGGCGTAACCAAACAGCTCGGTGCATCATTAGCATGGCTGGTGCTAGATAGAGAAGCTCGGAAAGTTCGCTTTTTGAAAGCTCAGTGGGACCTTCTTTTAGGCAGCGTTCGGCGAGAGCTTCGCTGGCTGGCGTCATTTCAGAGTATTCTAACAAGGAAACGTGAACCCCGTTTACATAGGGATCTACCACAGCCGCTACGACTCCACGCCGGGCATCTGCTGAGGCGTCGAGTGCGTGATCGACTGCGGAGTTCGCCTCATCAGCGATTTTCATGACGCTCGGTGGATTTAGCTCTTCAGGTGTTGATAGGACTTTTTGTGATGCCAAGGCACGTCCATAGCGCGTGCGACTGGTCCACACGGAAACGGGTGCCGCAAACACCAGTCCAAGCAGGATCGGTGTCATCCATGCGGCAAAGGTCGGGCTGATTTTCAGTGCAATCACAGTCCAGATGATGCCGAGGATGGTTTGTGGCGCGTGAAAACGAAATGCATCTCCCCAGGAGGTACCATCGGTCTCCCGGTTTTGATTTCCCCAGCCGACAGCGCGGCCCATGACGATGCTTAGAACCATCAAGGTATGCGCCACCATGATGGATGGAGCTAAAAGCATCGATACAATGGTTTCTAACAATGCTCCCGCCACTAGCGCCACGATACCACCGAATGAGCGGCGGATACTACGCGTGAAAATCCCACCGATCACAGCGAGAATTTTGGGAAGAAAAAGCAGAGAGAAGATGAAAACTGTTAGGATAATGCTTTGCTCGGTGCCACTGATGTCGAACCACCGTGCAGCGTAGCCTTCGAAGGGAAGTTGACTCAGATTACTCGAGTAGCGATCCCAAGCTACCCAAGTGCCAAGGATGAGAAATAGAAACCATAGCGGACTACCGAGATAGGCCATAATCCCCATAAAAAGATGGACTCGAACGGAAAAAGGCAACTTGCGGGCAAAGATCAACCACATGTGTTGAAGGTTTCCTTGGCACCAGCGGCGGTCGCGAATGAGGTGATCCACCAACGTCGGCGGAGCTTCTTCGTAGGTGCCTTCGATATCCCAGGCTAGCCAGACTTCCCAGCCTTGGGCGACCATCAATGCGGCTTCGACAAAGTCGTGACTGAGAATTCTCCCTCCAAACGGCTCGCGACCGGGAAGAGCGGGTAGCTCACAATACTCAGAAAACGGTTGCATGCGGATCACCGCATTGTGTCCCCAGTAGCTGCCTCCGCTGAGTTGCCAGAAATTTAAGCCGCGAATGAAGAGAGGGCCGTATAGCCGCATGGCGAATTGCTGGAGCCGGGTAAAAACAGAGTTTCCGCGGATCAGCTTAGGCGGTGTTTGTAAGATGCCCAGCCGCGGATAGGCTTCCATGACGCGAGTCATTTTTACGATGTCCGCACCATCCATCAGGCTATCAGCATCTAGCACTAACATCGATTCGTAGCCGCCACCCCACGTTCGGACAAAATCGCCAATATTGCCAGCTTTGCGATTTTCGTTGGTTTTACGCCGCCTATAGTAAATGCGGCCAAAGCCTCCAAGGTTACGACAGAGGTTCGTCCACGATGTTTCCTCTATGACCCAGAGGTCTAAATCACGTGTGTCGCTGAGGATGAAGAAATCAAATGATTCAAGATTTCCCGTCGCTTCGATAGAGCGATAGATCGCTTCTAATCGGGCACACACTTTGACGCTGTCTTCGTTATAAACCGGAATAACGACGGCGTGGCGCTTCACAAGTGGAGCTGTATTTCCTTCGGTGAGAGCACTGATCCTAACAGATTTTTTTCGCCCTCTTAGCATATCAAATGCACCAAAGATTGCGTGAAATGAGCCTAAAACTAGCAGGCCGTTAAGCAGTGTAAAAACGGCGATGAGCGGATAATGCGCTTTTTGAAAGCTCATCCTCCAGAACAGATCTGTCATCCATAGAACTGCGATGACATTGACGATGATGACACTACCGAAAAAAATCGTGCGGCGGAGAATGATGCCGGAGCGCGGGTAAAACGGCTCCACTGAGTCACGAGGCGATAATTCCGTATTTTCCATTAGTCCAATAGGAAGAACCACACAGAAACTGCGATTGTTAGGATGAGTGCACCGACAAACATGAGTCTGACGATGGGGCGTCGATCCATCGTTTCCCACCATTGTGCAGCACCGCTTCCGATGGCGTTGAGTTCGAGAGGTTTGGGAATCATGGTTAGCTCAGCAAACTGCGGACCGGCAGCGAGATAGGATTTTTCATCGCATCGACGAACTCCTTTGGCCAGGGCGCAGGGGTTAGGAACACACCCTGCCATTTGCCTGACATACCAGCTAAGAGTAGCGAAAGGCGTCCACGTGCTGCGAGTCGGCGATTTTCCAAAGGCACATCCAAGACATCCTGTGTCCAATCGGCGACTTCTGTGAGTGCCTCCTCCATCGCTAACAGGCGTGCAGGCTTCTCTGGTTCATTGACACGCCGGGCAGAGGCACGCCACAAAATCCCGCGGACGAGTTCTGCAACTAGCAAGCGATTTCTCAACCGCAACGCCAGGAGGTAGGATTCCACCGCCGCGTAGGCTTCCTCCCACTCGACGAGTTCGCCCTCTGATAGAGGACGCAGCGTGTTTAGGGAGTTATGCGATGGACCCATGTCTCGGTTAGGAAATTTTCTCCTCTTTTGAGGCAGCAGCGAAGCTCAATCGGCCCAATGTCTGATAGTTTTCCGCCTTCTGTCGACGGTGCGATTTGAAAAGCAAGGCGGAAACGGGCATCCGGCATCGGCTGGACATTGATGCTTTGAACTTTTGCTTTCTCAGATCCAGCGCCTAACAGCTCTACATGTGGAGTGAGAGGCTGTGCATTCTGCTGGCTTAATGCAGTTCCTACGAATTCTACAGTCACCGTGCGTTGTTCCGGCTGGCCTTCTCGGACACCTGTCCGGGTAGCGACAACTCTGCCGTCAGCTTGAGAAGGATCCTCATCCATCGTCCAATGTTGGCGATAAGAGAACTCGACTCGATCTCCCGCTTTATAGGCAGTGGCAGGCTCCCACATAGCGGCGATGTTATCGGCAAATTCATTGGAAGTCGGTATTTCCATCAATACCACACGCCCTGGGCCCCAATCTGACGTGGGTTCTACCCAAAGAGATGGGCGAAGATGATAGGAAGCTTCTGCGTCTTCGTAGGCACCAAAGCGGCGATCACGCTGTAAAAGTCCGAAACCAACACATTTCTCCATCTCGAACATGCTGAATTCCAATTTACCTGAGTCATTTGAAATGGGACGCCAGATCCGCTCACCACTTCCAGTACGTATCGCTAAACCATCAGAGTCGTGCACTTCTGGGCGGAAGTCATCAAATTTACGTCGCGAATTCTCGCCAAACCAAAACATACTAGACATCGGCGCGACACCTAAACGCTGCACCGTCCTGCGGGCAAAAAGGACTGCCTTGACATCCACCCGGGTCACAACGCCAGGAGTGATTTTAAATTGATAAGCACCCGAGTAAGAAGGCCCGTCTAGCAGTGCGTAAATGTGTGCGATGGTGTCTTCTGGGTTAGGCTTTCTGAGCCAAAATTCCCGGAAGCTTGGAAATTCCTCGGTCACTCCATCAATCCCTGTATCCACCGCCAAGCTACGAGATGAGATGCCGTAATGTTGATTTTTTCCCAGCGCCCGCCAGTAGCCGTCGTCCTTGAAAGCAATCAGTTCGTCGTAATAATCCGCGCTATTCAGTGGCGCATGCAATCTGAATCCCGCGAACCCGCCGTCGTTCGGAAGATCGCCACGTTTGTTCACCAGTGGCCCGTAATTAAAGAACGCCTCAGCAAGCCGGATTTTTTGCTGATGGGTAGAGGTGAACTCATTCAGTGTGACCGGCTGCCGGTATTGATAGCCCGGATGAAAAAACATCGCGGTAAATGGCAATTTGTCGGCTGCCCACAATGCTTGGTTCGGATTGAAGCGAATGTCGCGATACTGATCATAAGTCAGCTCATTCATCCAGGCTGGGAGACTGTCCCGCTTTGGGGCTTCGTAGGGCTTATTCGCTAGATCCCGGGCACGGCTTTGGACACTCTCAAATCCGACGTCTTCACGTTCCCATGTTTGGGAAAAGGAAGAGCTTGTGAAAACTCCGAAAGCGGCGAGCAATATAAAATTCCTTGGCACAGCTAGGGTCATAGTTTGGTTCCTGCCCATCCGTCAAGACGGGCCATTCAAAAATCTTTCATGAAAGTGAAATTTTTTTTCAGAGGCAGGTAGCGTGATAAGTCAAAATTCCATCGAAATCGACCTGATCAGGGTCCTTCACCACACGACTTTCGTCGAAATCGAGAAAAAATCGGTCCGCTCGAAATCCGCATTTCCCCAGCAATTCTAAAATCTCTGCGTGCTCAAACCACCGGATAGTCTGCCGCGAATGATGAACTGCCGGGTTATTGGAAATCGAATAGCGATGCTCTCGGTGTAATCGCTGCCCGGCATGATCTAAGCGGTGACGAGTTTCCAACAGTCCTACACGCCCATCTGCTAGAGTAACCTGATGATCCTCATACCATTCGTTTTCTGGTAAATCGCCCATTAATTCTGCATAAGGCATGAAAATGGTGAAATAAAGCCCGCCGGTTTTTTCTAACAAATCGCGCCAGTGACGCAATGTTCTCTCCGGATCTGTGGCTAACTGCAGAGTGAATGCTGGAGCGAGTAGTGAGGAAAATTTTTGACCGTTGCTCCAGTGAGACATATCTCCTTCATGGACGAAAAGCTCGATACCTAGCTGTTCGGCGCGGGCTTTGCCAAGCGCTAACATATCTTTTGATAGTTCCAAGCCTTCGAGATCAAAGCCCAGTTGCAAAAGAGGAAACATCAAGCGCCCAGAGCCTGAGCCAATTTCCAGGGATTTTCCGGGAAATTTCTTCAAAAACGCCGCCATCAAGCGCACTTCAGAGCCATCATCCTCAGCCTCCCAAAACGCATCATGCAGTTCAGCTTCCAGCGATAGATAGGGTTGTGACATGGGAGAGACCCGATTAGGGAGAGAGCCTATCAATTTCCCAGTTCCCATTTTCTAATCGATAAAAAAACCGATCATG
The DNA here is from genome assembly GCA_012032235.1 of Akkermansiaceae bacterium. Classification (GTDB taxonomy): domain Bacteria; phylum Verrucomicrobiota; class Verrucomicrobiia; order Verrucomicrobiales; family Akkermansiaceae; genus Luteolibacter. The sequence continues at coordinate 5,666 of JAAURL010000114.1, forward strand.
CAAGCGCGCCGGGCCACCTTGCCAAAATTCCATTTGTTGTGGAACCACGCGGTAGCCGCCCCAAAACGGCGGCAGCGGGATCTCACCGTCGCCGAATCGCTGGCGAATTTCGCCTAACTTTCCCGCCAAAAATTCACGGGATGGGATGACTTCGCTTTGGTTTGAGACCCACGCGCCGATTTGTGATTCCCGGGGTCTGGAACTAAAATACCGGAGTGATTCTTCAGCGCTGATTTTCTCCACGCGGCCTTGGACGATCACTTGTCGCTCTAGCGTGATCCAGGGAAATAGCAGGCTGGCCTGAGGATTTTGGTTTAAATGTAAGGCTTTCCGGCTGGTGTAATTGCTAAAAAAGGTAAATCCGCGCTCGTCGCAAGTTTTCAGCAAAACCGTTCGCTGCCAAGGCATGCCCATTTCATCCACCGTCGCCAGGGTCATTGCGTTTGGCTCGTGCACGCTCATCTCCGTCGCTTGCTGAAACCAGGAGGAAAATTGGATGATCGGATTGGCATCCATCTCCTCCCGTCGTAATCCACGTCCCGAATACTCCTTCCGAAAATCAGCTAAATCCATGCATGGGTCATAAACTCCCAAATTCAACGGCGCAAGGATCAGGAAAAGGCAATTACCACTAATACCGCCTTGAAATGCTCAAAACGCCGTGCATTCTCGCCGCCCGCCCATGGCAGGAACTACTTTCCAATCACTTCCAGGATTCCGCGATTTCATTCCTCGTGAATGCGCGGTCCGCAATTATTTATTCGAAACTTGGCGAAACGTCGCCCGCCGTTCTGGCTACGTGGAATACGAATCTCCGATCTTAGAGGACACTGCGCTCTATTTAAAAAAATCCGGCGGAGAGCTTTCCTCACAGCTATTTCGTTTTGAAGACCAAGGTGGACGCGATGTCACGCTGCGGCCTGAAGTGACGGCATCCCTAGCGAGAATTGTCGCACAGCATCAGCGGGATTTTCCGAAGCCACTCAAGTGGTTTGAAATCGGCCAATGCTTCCGCTACGAAAAACCACAAAAGGGCAGGGGACGTGAATTTCACCAGTTTAATGTCGATATTCTCGGCGAAGCTGGTCCGGCTGCCGATGCTGAACTGATCGCTCTGGCCATCGAAACGATGCTTGCTTTCGGCTTCACCGCTGGTGATTTCGTCGTGCGTATTTCGGATCGCCAAGCCTGGATCGATTTCGCTGTTGCAAACGCAATTCCGGAAGAAAATATTCCTGATTTTCTCAGCATCATCGATAAAATCGAGCGGGAGAAACCCGAAGTTCTCACAGAGAAACTCGCGAAATTCTCTCTGAAACCGGAGAGTGTTCGCGCTTTCATCAGCGATCCAGCAAATGCTTCCGCCGCATACCTCGCAATTCGCGATAACCTAACAGCTCGTGGTTTTGCCGAATTCGTTGAGCTAGATTTATCGATCGTCCGTGGCCTCGCCTACTACACGGGTGTCGTTTTCGAAGTCTTCGATGCGAAAAAATCGATGCGTGCCGTTGCAGGTGGAGGTCGTTATGACACACTTATCTCCACAATTTCAGATGGCGCAGTCGATCTCCCTGCAACTGGCTTTGCCATGGGCGACTATGTCATCCGTAATCTAATCGAGGAAACCACACATACCGCGATGCAGTTAGAAGTGTGGCTGCAACGCAACGCCGCCGCCTGCGACATCTACGTCGTCGTTGCGGATGAAACCAAAACGCAACGAGTCCCTTAAACTCACCACCGCGCTCCGCCGTGCTGGCATTTCTACCGACATCGCGTTGGGCAACGTCAAAGTAGCCAAGCAATTCCAGAGCGCCGAGAAATGCGGGGCTCGTTTCGCCCTCGTCGTCGGTGAAGAGTATCCTGAACTGAAACTCAAAATCCTCGCTAGCCGCCTAGAAGAATCCGGCCACGCAGATCGTGCAGTCGATTGGCTAACAGATCGCCTTCAGCAACCCGACGGGCCATTGCTGGCTTGAAGAGAATTTTTCAACCGCAGATAAACAGGATGGACGCAGATGGCAGAGATGGAATTCATGTGAGGGAAACCGAGCAAATCATCAGCTGTGCCTTTGCAGTTTTGAATAATCTAGGGTTTGGGTTTCATGAAAAACCTTACGAGCAAGCTCTAGCAGTTGAGTTTGGACATCGAGAAATTCCTTTCATCCAACAAGCGCGTTACTCGATACATTATCGCCAAATCAAAGTCGGTGAGTATGTCCCGGATCTTGTTGTCTTCGGAAAAGTCATCGTCGATACGAAAACGATTGATCGTATCACAGATTTAGAAATCGGAAAAATGCTCAACTACCTGCGTGCCACGGGACTACAGGTCGGTCTCATCTTGAATTTCAAACATGCTAAACTCCAGTTCCGCCGCGTCATACTTACTCCACCGGAAGCACCATTGCTCCATTCTTAATTCTATCTTCTTCCATCTGCGTTCATCCTGTTTATCTGTGGTTTAAAATACTTCTATCATTACTTATGCGCTCCCATCATTGCAACGAACTCCGCGAATCTAACATTGGTCAAACTGTCACGCTTATCGGCTGGGTAAATTCTGCTCGTGATCAAGGCGGTGTGATTTTCATCGACCTCCGCGATCGTGAGGGAGTGACTCAGTGCGTTTTCCGCTCAGAAGTTTCCCAAGAAGCTAGCGATCTTTCTCATAAACTCCGTGTCGAAGATGTCGTGCAAATTACCGGTAAGGTCGAAGCGCGTTTGAAAACTGAAGAGGTCGATACCACCAACGATAAGCTAGAGACGGGTAAGATCGAAATTGTTGCCAGCCAGCTAACGATCATTAACAAAGCTGATGTGCTCCCGTTCCAGTTGGATAAGGAGCTTTCGAATGAAGATCTGCGGATGAAATACCGTTATCTCGATCTTCGTCGCCCACGGATGAATAAGAACATTCGCCAGCGCAGCGTCATTACTTCCGCGGCTCGCCGTTATCTGGATGATTCCGGGTTCTTCGAAATTGAAACGCCGATTTTATCCAACCCGACACCAGAAGGAGCTCGTGATTTCCTCGTGCCATCGCGCCTGAATCCGGGTCGCTTCTACGCCCTTCCGCAAGCCCCGCAGCAATACAAGCAGCTGCTGATGGTGGCTGGGCTGGAAAAGTATTTCCAAATCGCCCGTTGCTTTCGCGACGAAGATCTCCGTGCAGATCGTCAGCCGGAATTCACGCAGATCGATATCGAGGCCAGCTTTGTCACTCAGGAAAATATCATTCAATTGGTGGAAGGTCTGTTAGCCTCGATGTTTAAAGCAGGACTGGGAATCGAAGTGACAAAGAATTTTCCACGCATGACCTATCGCGATGCGATGGACATTTACGGATCTGATAAACCCGACACGCGTTTCGATATCAAGATCACGGATCTGGGCGATGTATTTGCGGCGACGGAATTTAAGATCTTCCGCAGCGTCATCGACGGCGGCGGAGTGGTCAGAGCGATCAATGCAAAAGGCTTTGCGGGCGTCACCACTGGCCAGATGAATCGCCTCAACGAGATCGCCGTGCAGGCTGGCTTGCCGGTGAAAAATCTCGCGTTCATCAAACTGGAAAACGGCGAGTATAAGAGCCCGCTGTGGAAAATTTTCACGGACTCAGAAAAAGCTGCTGTCAGCGCGACGATGAACTTGGAAGAAGGCGACATCGTTTTCTTTGCGGCTGGTTCCCGCGATAGTGTGAGCACGATCTTAGGTCGCGTCCGAACAGAATGTGCCGAGATGATGGAGCTGAATAAAGACTCCACAAAGTTCAACTTCCTCTGGGTCGTCGATTTCCCGCTGCTAGCTCACGATGAGGAAACGGGCCATTGGGCAGCTGTCCACCACCCATTTACCCGCCCTCATCCTGATGATGTTGCTTTGTTAGATGCTGGAGATTACGCGAATGTTCGTGCTGTGGCCTATGATGTCGTCCTCAACGGCTACGAGCTCGGCGGCGGCTCGATCCGGATTCATGAAAAAGATCTCCAAGCAAAAATGTTTAGCGTTCTGGGAGTGAACGAGGAGGAGCAACAAATCAAATTCGGTCACTTGTTAGACGCATTCCGCTTCGGCGCTCCGCCACACGGTGGTCTGGCTCTGGGACTGGATCGTATCGCGATGTTAGTCGCCGGCGAAGATAGCATTCGTGAAGTCATCGCCTTTCCGAAAAACAACAAAGGTGCTGACCTCATGGCTCAGAGCCCTTGCCAAATTGAGCACAAACTCCTCCGCGAAGTTTACGTGCAATCGACTTATAAAGATCCGAAATTAGCGAAGGAAAAAGAACTGAACGCCCAATCCTGAGGTGGGAATTCTTCGCAGACAGTTCCGGTTTTAGCGGGTTGATTAGGAATTCCGCTTAAAAGGCAGGACCACGTGCGAAGATTGTCTTTTAAAGCTTCACTTCAATCGCGCCAATCACGTTCCGGGCTTTTTCCCGGGCTTGGTCGATATCTGTGCCGCGGGCTAGGCCGACGGCCATGCGGCGTTTTCCTGAGACCGATGGCTTTCCAAATAGGCGAAGCTGGGTGTCAGGTTGGGCGAGCGCTTGATCAAGGTTCC
>JAAURL010000003.1 GCA_012032235.1 Akkermansiaceae bacterium
GCTGGTTCCGCGTTTTTCCGAGGCTGATGCGCTGCTCGTCGCCGCAGATCGCAACCCGAACACAACCGGCGCGAAGCTGATTTTAGAAACGGAAAATCCTTACCAACACCTCGATTTCATCCGCGATGGCGTCCGCAATGGATCGATCAAAGCGCTCATCGTCCTCGGCGAAGATCTCGTGACCGACGCTGGATTTACCGCCGAAGATTTAGAGAAACTCGATTTCCTCCTGCAAACCAGCGTCCTCGCCAATCCGACTGCCGAGCAAGCTCATCTTGTTTTACCCGCCGCCACCTTCGCCGAAAAACGCGGTTCAATGGTCAACCTCACAGGTCGCCTCCAACGCCTCAACCGCGCTGTGGAATTGCCCGGCCAAGCCAAAGAGGATTGGGAAATTCTTCGCGATTTGATCTCCGCCATTTCCGAGGAGAAAAGCGCCCTCCACCAAATCGAAGACGTCTTCGCCTCACTCGCCGCTAACTTTCCCGCCTTCAATGGCCTCACCCTTTCCAAAATCGGACATCAAGGAGTCACTGTCACGGAAACTGGCTACGAAATTGCTCTTTTGAAAAATGAGCGAGCTCGCAAGGCAGCGGGATTGATTAACGGCTAATTTTAAGGATTTCACTCAATGGACTTTTTAATCCCAATTATCATCATCATTACCAAGATCGTCTTCCTGACGTTCCTCGTGGTTTTACCGCTCGTGCCGCTCTCGGTTTATTTTGAGCGCCGCTTCTCTGCGATCATTCAGGACCGCGTCGGTCCGAACCGTGTGGGAATCCCCCTAACACTGTTGGGATTCAAAAAGGATTTCCATCTGTTTGGTCTGGTTCAGCCGATTGCGGATGGACTGAAACTTTTTCTTAAAGAAGATTTCACGCCGGATCACGTGAGGAAAGCATTTTACTGGATGGCTCCCGCACTGACGGTCGTTCCTGCGCTGATCACGGTTTGTGTCGTTCCTTTCGGCTCGCCGATTAGTCTATTTGGTCACACGGAAAAACTCGTAATCGCAGATTTAGACATCGGGCCGTTGTTTGTTTTCTCCGTCGCCTCACTTTCCGTTTATGGAATCACTCTGGCCGGATGGGCATCGAATTCAAAATTCCCATTCATCGGCGGCGTTCGCTCAACAGCACAGATGATCTCCTACGAAATCGCGCTGGGCCTCTCGATCATTCCAGTGCTGATGTATTATGGAGATTTGAACTTGAGCAAAATCGTCCAGGAGCAAGCGGATCATGGCTGGTTGCTCCTGCCACTTTGGGGACACGACGCGGATCATACTTTCATCAGTAAAATCCTCTTCTGGTTCCCTGCTGCAATTGCTTTCCTGATTTTCACGATTTCGATTTTCGCGGAAACCAACCGGATGCCATTCGACCTTCCCGAGTGCGAAACGGAGCTCGTCGGTGGTTATCATACCGAGTATTCCTCTATGAAATTCGCGATGTTTTTCATGGGAGAATACGCCGCGATGGTCATCGGCTCCGCGCTCATCGTGACACTATTCCTTGGTGGCTGGTCGATTGGCTTTGGCCTAGATGCCTACGTCGCGAAAATGCATATCGGCGATTTCTACTTCGGTGGCTTGATTCACCTAGGCTGCTTCATGACGAAGCTCATCATCTTCATTCTTTTCTTCATCCTCGTGCGCTGGACGGTGCCACGCTTCCGCTATGATCAACTCATGAAGCTAGGCTGGGTCGTCTTTTCGAAGCTGCGCTCATCAATGTCTTTCTAGCTGCGCTCATCGTCGCTGCACCAGAGCTAAAAGGCACCATCATCACTATCGGCGCAGTGCTACTCGCCATCGTCACCTTTGCTGTGATTTGGGTCGCAAAAGTTTCCGAAGAGAAAACGAAATTATTACGCGCTTAGAATTGAGTTATTCGATCGCTATAAATTCCACTATGTCACCAGAATCATCAACTCTAACATTCGATAAGGATCAATGGATGCGTGCTCTGGAAGATCTTGCAACCGCACTCGGAAAAGAAGGGCCGCAAACAGAAGTATGCCTCATCGGATCTGCTGCTTGTATTTTCGCAGGCATGGAACTCCGCACGACTGAAGATCTCGACATTTGGCAGCCCCACAGCGATTTCGATATTGTGGAGCTGCGCAATGCCGCCGAAAAAGCGGGATTATCTTTCAACCCTCAAACGATTCTGGAGCCTGATAAACCTTATTTACAAATCGTCGAACCAGGCATCGTTCAAATGGGTGCTTTCGAAGCCATCCGAATGTTTAAAATCGGAAGGCTCATTGTATCTCGTCCTCCGATTGAAAACATCATTGCTTCTAAGCTCACACGTGCCGATGCGAAAGACATTGATGATGTAAAATTTCTTCAACAACATTTTCAACCGGATATCGGCCTCATCAAAAAAATCATTTTATCATTCACTAGTCCGAAAAAAGAAGTCGCTACTGAAAACCTCATCTACTTAGAAATCTTGCAATGAGATCCACACTATCTAGGGAAAATGAACGAGTCGCTCGGCATATTCTGGCACACCCAGACCGGCTGGGAATTGCATTAAAGGAGAAGCGCTGGGCAGATGTCGCTGCACTTGTCACTTTCGTGAAGCAAAACGACTCTACTCATGATCTAGCGATGACGGATCCCGCACTTTACCGCACCCTACGCCAACAAATCACCACTTTCTACCTACGCGGCGGCGGCGCTTTGAATCTTGAAAAACTTCGCCAACTCGCAACCGCAAATTCTTAATCCCCACTCCCATGGCAGTCGTAAAACTTACACGCCCGAAGCTGAATGCTGGCGAAAAAATTTATTTCGGAGCCCTCATCAAAGGCTTCTTCCTCACCATGACGCATGCGTTCAAAACGCTCGGCGGGAAATCCGTGGGAGCTGACACGCTCGCGTCATCCGGTCTCGGCGTAACCATGCAGTTTCCCGAGCAACGCTGGGATGACCAAATGCCGGAATACTATCGTGGCGCGCCAACTCTCGTCACCGATGAGCAAGGCCGTGAGCGTTGTGTTTCCTGCCAGCTCTGTGAATTCATCTGCCCGCCGAAGGCGATTAAAATCAAACCGAGCGAAATCCCTTCTGACGATCCATGGGCAAAGGTGGAGAAGCGTCCGTTAGAATTCGATATCGATATGATTCGCTGCATTTACTGCGGCATGTGCGAAGAGGTTTGCCCAGAGCAAGCGATCTATCTTCGCAAAGATTACCTCATCACCGGCCTCAAACGCGCTGACATGGTTCACGATAAAAAGAAGCTCTACGAAATCGGCGGCACCCGCGTAGGTCTCGTCAATAAATGGAATGAATTAAAATAATCTCTGATCACTGCTTACTGGCCACTCTCAATTTCTTACTATGCCCTCCTATCTTTTTTGGCTTTTCTCTACGATCATGTTGATCGGTGGCACAGCGGTGATTGCTTTTCGCAATCCCGTCTCCAGCGCGCTTTCCGTCGTCACTTGCTTCGTTGGGCTCGCAGGTTTGTTCATCGGGCTCAGTGCTTTCTTCGTCGGTGTGATACAGATCCTCGTCTACACGGGAGCGGTGATGGTGCTGTTTATCTTCATCATCATGCTGCTGGATTTAAAGAATGAAGAACGAACCGCGAAACCGCTTCTTCCTGTTGTTGCGGGCATCGGACTGGTTGCCGCGTTTTTTGTGCAGCTGATCGGAGTTCTCTCAAGTTCTCCTAACAAAAGCGCTCCTTTGCTTAATAAAGAGACACTAATGAAAGCCTCCGGAAGTTTCCCGGCGGATGGGAAAATCGCCACCACTCTCAGCGAGGGAAAACTTCCCGATGTCCACCTGATCGGAAACACACTTTTCACTGGCTATAATCTCCCGCTACAGATCCTAGGCGTGCTGCTCTTGGTTGCGACGATTGGCGTCGTAGTCCTCTCCAAACGCCAAACGGATTGATCTTTTTCTCCCTGAAAACTGCACACTGAAAACTAACAAACTTTTTTCATGGCTTCTCTCAATGACTATCTCCTCGTCTCCGGCCTGCTTTTTGCCATCGGCTTGGCTGGCGTGGTTCTGCGCCGCAACATCATCATCGTTTTCATGTGCCTAGAGCTCATGCTTAGCGCCGCAAACCTCACACTCGTGGCTTTTTCCCGCTTCAATACGACTGCGAATGGGCTGCCTGATTACAACGGCCAGATGCTCGTCTTCTTCGTCATCACCGTCGCCGCAGCAGAAGTCGCAGTCGGCCTAGCGATCATCGTCGCTCTCTACCGCGCCAGACAAACCATCCACACGAACGAACTCACTTCGTTGAAGGGCTAAATTTTTAACTACGGATTTCACGGATTTACGGATTTAGGAAGCTGATTAAATGGAAACAGAGAGAGCCTCACACCCATACATGGATCTAACCCAAAAAATTATTGGGGCGGCCATGGCTGTGCATCGTGCACTCGGTCCTGGGCTAGATGAGAAAATTTACGAAAACGCTCTAGCCATCGAACTCTCCATTCAGTCCCTATCAATCACTCAGCAGCAGCAATTTCCCGTCTTTTACCGAGAACAAAAACGTCGGCAAACTCATCACTGATCTTATCGTTGAGAATAAAGTTATTATCGAAACAAAAGTTGCAATAGCGATCAACGATGTCCACACCGCCCAAGCTCTTAGTTACCTGAGCATTTCTGGCCTCAAAGTCTGCCTAATTCTCAATTTCAAAACAGCATCACTTACCTTTAAACGGGTCGCTAACATCTATCTTAAAAATCCGTAAATTCGTGAAATCCGTAGTCAAAACTTTTTTCCTCGTAAATTACTCATGAATCTCGCTTGGATCCTTCTCTTCCTTCCGCTCGTCATCGCTGCGGTAAATCAGCTCGGCTTAAAAAAGACGGGGCTCGCTCCTTATGTTTCTAGTGCATCCGCACTGGCGACTTTTATGTTAGCGGTTCTATTGTTAGGCAAAACTGGCACTGCCCATTTTGCGTGGGCGACGATTGGTGACTTCTCGGTCAATGTCGGGATCAAGCTGGATCAACTTTCCACCGGCATGATGATCGTGGTGACGGGCGTGGGTCTTTTGGTTCATCTTTTCTCGTTGGCCTACATGAAGGAGGACGAGGCAAAGTCGCGTTACTTCACGGGACTGTCGCTGTTCATGTTTTCGATGACAGGCATCGTGCTGGCAGATAATTTCGCGATGACTTTCATGTTCTGGGAATTGGTCGGACTGAGTTCCTATTTGCTCATTGGTCACTGGTATCAGAAAGATTCCGCGGCAGACGCAGCGAAGAAAGCATTCCTCTGCAATCGCGTGGGAGACTTCGGCTTCCTAGTTGGTATTCTAATGCTGTGGGGAATCACCGGACATCTTGCTTTCGACTCGATGAAAGAGGGACTAACAAACTCTGCCGCAGCGGCAAATCCAGCGATCTTCGGCGGTGTCCTATCCGCTGCCGTGCTTTGCATTTTCTGCGGAGCGATCGGGAAATCAGCACAACTCCCGCTGCACGTCTGGCTCCCCGATGCGATGGAAGGCCCGACTCCAGTGTCCGCCTTGATCCATGCTGCTACGATGGTCGCTGCTGGGGTTTATATGCTTTTCCGGCTACAGCTTTCCTTAGGAGTCGATGTTTTCTCTGGCCTAACAGCCAGCACCGTGATCGCGTGGACAGGAGCAATCACCTCACTGGTCGCTGCATTGATGGCTACCCAACAAGACGACATTAAAAAAATCCTCGCCTACTCCACGCTCTCCCAGCTCGGCTACATGGTGATGGCTGTCGGCCTTGTAGCGGGGGAAGCTGGGATGTTCCATCTCTTCACTCACGCTTGGTTCAAGGCTCTCCTTTTCCTAGGATCTGGTGCGGTGATTTACGCCTGCCACCACGAGCAAGACATTTGGAAAATGGGTGGGCTGCTGAGGAAGATGCCAATCACGGGAGCGACTTTCTTCATCGGTTTCCTCGCTCTCATCGCCTTCCCCGGCACTTCCGGATTTTTCTCGAAGGAGCAAATTCTAGAAGCGGCTCACGCGAAACAACCGATTCTTTTCTGGATCGCAGCGAGCGTCGCAGTTCTAACACCATTCTACATGACGCGGCTTTTCGTCGTCGCGTTCCTCGGGAAAAATCGCTCAGAAAATTCGAGCCACGCTCACGAAGTCGGCCCGCTGATGTTTGGTCCGCTGATCATTTTAGGAGTTCTCGCCTTGATCGCAGGATTTCCATTTGTCGCTAACAAACTCGCTCCCGCCTATCAACAGCCAGAACATCTCATTCATGTCGGATTTGTCTCCATCGTTTCTGTCGTGGCATTGCTGATCGGAACCATCTCCGGCTTTGTTCTTTATGCAGGAAAAGACAAAGATCCCGTTTTCATCCCACTTTTCAAAAACCGCTTCTACGTCGATGGAATTTACGACAATTTCCTCGTCCGTTATTTCCAAGATGCCTTCGCAGCGATTGTTAGCTTTTTCGACGAATTTATCATCAACGGTCTCATCGTAGGTGGCATGAGCCGTGCGGCGGAATCCTTTGGTAATCTTTTCCGCAAAGTCCAATCCGGCAGTCTCCAAGGTTATGCCTTCGCCTTTGGCCTAGGTGTCATCTTGGTCGTTTATTTCACCGTTTTCTCCCGCTGAATCCTGCACACTGAAAACTAGCTAACTTTTCTCCATGCTCGCACTTCTCGTCTTTTTACCGATCCTCGCGGTCATCGCGATTCTATTCGGCGCTCCCGCTAGGCTCACCGCTGTCGCTACTGCGATGGTGAATCTAATGTTAGGCCTATATGCGCTTATTTCCTGGAAATCCGCCTTTTGGAGTTTTTCCATTCCAGTCCTAGATAAGCCTGCGCTGAATCTTTCCTTCGGCTTCATCGACGGCATGAGTGTGATCATGGTGCTGCTCTCCGTCATTGTGACTTTTGCTGCAGTGGGTTTTAGTAAATCTCCTAGAGGAAAAGAGAAGCTTTACTATAGTTCCTCGTTGCTGATTTCTGCGGGTGCGCTCGGTGCCTTTGCTGCGAAAGATCTATTTTTCTTCTACGCGTTCCACGAGCTGGCACTCGTTCCTACGTTTTTAATGATCGGGATGTTAGGTCGTGGTGATCGCCGTGATGCGGCTTGGAAAATCACGATCTATCTCGGACTCGGCTCGATCATTCTGCTAGCTGGACTTGTGTGGCTCGCCAATATCACCGGCACTTACGACATGGTGGAAATGGTAAAACAAAAAGGTGCCATTGATCTTGCCAGCCAGAAGCACATCGCGCTTTTCCTCATCGTCGGCTTCGGCACACTGGTTTCCCTATTCCCTTTTCATTCGTGGGCAGCTCCTGCCTATGCCAGCGCACCCGCGCCAATCGCGATGTTACACGCTGGAGTTTTGAAAAAGTTCGGCCTCTACGGATTGCTCCGTCTCGCCATTCCTCTCGTGCCAGAAGGACTGCAAGCATGGCTCACACCACTACTGATTTTATTGTTAGGAAACATCCTCTGGGTGGGCTGGGTAACCATTTCTCAGAAGCGTCTAGATAAAATGTTAGGAAATTCTTCCGTCATGCACATGGGCTATATTTTCCTGGCCATCGCAGCGTTGATTGCTTTTCCCGAAAATCCCCTCGCCCACTCCGCCGCCATCGTGCTGATGTTTGCTCACGGCATCTCTATCGCCCTGCTTTTCGGCTTAACCGATTTTATTGAGAGGAAAACTGGCACGCTCGATCTTCAAGAACTTGGCGGTCTCGCCAAATCCGCTCCCAGCCTTGCTTTCCTTTTCGGCATCGCAGCGATGGCATCCATCGGGCTTCCCGGGCTGGCGAATTTCTCCGGAGAGATTCTCGTTTTCCTCTCTGCATTCAAAAGCTACGACGGCACCTCAGGTCTGGGCCCAGTGCAAATCGCCTGTATCCTTTCCATCTGGGGCGTTGTTATTTCCGCCGTCTATATGCTGCGTGCTTTCCGCAATGTCTTCCAAGGACCCACCGTGAAATCGACGGAATCCGCCAAAGACATTACTTTCTCAGAACGCATCCCTGCATTCCTGCTGATTCTTTTCCTTTTCGCCGTCGGCCTCTACCCGAATATCCTCCTAAATTTACTCAAATAACCTCTCCTATTTTCCTAAAATTTAAGGTTTAGATTTTTTAAAATCTCACATTCATGCTCATTTATCACCAACTCACTCAAGAGTTCAACCAAGGCCAACTGCGGGCGATTCTTTGCAGCGGTCAGGCGGTGGTGATGCATCGACTTGCGATGGCAAGCAAGGATGGTGACTGGATCGTAAGAGAAGGCGAATCAGATCTCTCCCACATCAGACAGACTCTAGAAAAATATGGCGCCAGCTACCGCTTTGGAGCTCCCCTGGATGAGCGTTGGTTGGCTGCCGGATGGAGCTCCACCTAGAATTTCAATACGAGGGGATTCGCGTCAGAACTGACTTTTCCACCCGACCTCCACGGCTAACACCTCAGCATTTGGAGTCTCTCTGGCTGAGCAGCGCAGATTTGCCGATCCCTTTCACTGGGCTGAAAGAACTCCTACTCATGAAATTGACGATGCGGGAGAAAGATTACCCAATCGTTGGGGAACTAGCCCGTCGCTTGAAAAACGTCGACGAACGGCTTCTATTTTCGCGCAGCGCTCGTGATTTGTTACAAATTGCCAAAGATAATCCTCACGCAGTGGATCAGCTCATCGCAAGCCGCCCACTTCTATCACGAATCAAAGACGGTGAAGATGCTGTTGCCGCAGCCCTAGACGCTGAACGTCGCTCTTTCATGAAAGCTGACGAAGCTCGCTTAGCCACCTATCAAAAAGCGGCTCAACCTTGGGAGTCTGCCTGGCCTGCATTAGCTCCTAAAATTTCTAATCTTTCTCTGTCACAAGCTCACGCTGTAATCTGCGATGCCGCTTTCCCCCTACTTCCTACCACGCTATGACCCCTACTGGTACAGACATTTTTCTCAGCAAGGAAGATTTGGATCTACAAAATCTCACCGATGAGGAATTGGCGAATACCTATCAAGCCTGGCTAAAAGCTGCCGCAGCGACTGATGCAGAAGATCAGCACTTTTACTCACATGGTGTTTTCTTAGTAGAACCCGGCTACGATCACCTCCTCCCGGAATACGCGCATCTTCGCGAACTATCCTTATCCGAATCTTCTTCTCCTTCCACTCAAGTGATCCACCCTCTGATCACCGCTCACTGATCACTTTACCCTTTCCAAAATGCCAGCCTATTATCTCGAAGCTCTCACCGTCGCTCTCGGCATTGTCCTGCTGATGGCCGAAACATTTAGCTCCTGTAAAAGCAAATCATGGTTGGGTCTATCTGCTGTCGTGGGGCTGATCGTCATTCTCGGGCTCAGCTTCATCGCCATCGGCCCAGAATCGAAGCCAGATGCTCCTTGGGCGAAGTGGCCGCTTTGGAATTTCTATCAGTTCGATAACATCTCCCGATTCTACAAAATCTTTGCTCTCGTCTGCACCATTTTTGTGCTCCTTCTCGCTATCGACTACCGGAAAATTCTCTCCCGCTTCACGGAAACTCCGGATTCCGAGGCTGGAACGGGAGAATTCTACACGCTCCCGATTTTCGCCTGTGCAGGGATGATGTGGCTCGCTTCCGCTAGGGATTTGGCCGGTGCATTCGTGGCGCTCGAACTCGTCACCGTCACTTTCTATATTCTTGTCGCCTACATGCGGCGGAATGTCGGCTCTCTAGAAGCTGGGGTAAAATATCTCATTCTCGGCGCTCTCAGCACTGGCTTCCTCGTTTATGGAATCGCTTGGGTCTACGGCACGACTGGCACGATGAATCTCGATTTAATTCCTTCCAAGATCTCACAACTGCAGTCCACAACGCCTTTGCTTTTCGGAGTCGCTCTCGTGATGGTCGGCCTTGCTTTCAAGATCGGTGCCGTCCCGATGCAAGTTTGGATTCCCGATGTCTATCAGGGTGCCCCTACTCCCACGACGGCGTTTCTCTCCGTCGGCTCAAAAGCAGCTGGTTTCATTCTCACGATTCGTTTTCTCGAGCATTTCTCTCTAGTGAAATCACCCGCGGCCCGGTCATCACCTTGCTGCTCATCATCGCTTGCGCCACACTCCTTTTCGGAAATCTCGCCGCGATCCCACAAACGAATTTCAAACGCCTCCTTGCTTACTCTTCGATCGCCCATGCTGGATTTATCATCCTAGCACTCGCCGCATGGAGCACTGAAACGAAAAGCTCTCTCAGTTCCACGCAGGTTGTTTCCTTTTACCTCGGGACCTACTTGCTCATGACTCTCGGCGTATTTTTCATCGTTTCCCAAGTCCGCATCCAGCGCGATGGAGAAAGCATCGTCGATTTTAACGGCCTCGGAAAAACCAACCCATTGCTCGCTGTTTCACTCACGATTCTACTCGCGGCACTGGCAGGCGTTCCTCTGACCGCAGGCTTTCTCGGGAAATTTTTCGTTTTCTCCTTAGCGGTAAAGGCATCGCTTTGGTGGGGAGTGGCCATCGGCTTCGTCGCCGCAGCTGCCGGATTCTATTATTATTTCAAAGTCATCCGTTCCATGTGGTGGTCGCCGCCGACCGATCATCCGACCATCGTCCTGCCACCGATCAGTAAAATTTGCATCGCTGCGCTGACCTTCGCGGTCGTCATCATCGGTTTCTGGCCACAGCCAATTCTCTCGCTACTTCGCTGAACTGATTTCCCAGAAATGTGCCGAGTTTCGGCTTGCAAGTGAAATCTTCGCGCCCTACAAGCGGGCCGCACAGCTTCTGACGAAAGAAAGGAGTGGGTCTTAAAACCCACTCTTTTGCGTATCTAGGTATCAGCAGCACCGCCTCGTAGAACATTTTCAGCCATGACAAACGACATCGTCGCCCTCATTGATTATTACGAAAAAGAAAAAAGCATCGACCGTAATAAGGTCGTAGCTGCGTTGGAATTCGCCTTCATTTCTGCCTATCGTAAAATGGTTCCAGGTGCTGAAGCGATCGAAACACTCCGCGCTGACATCAACATGAAAAAAGGCGAAACTAAGATTTTCGCCGCTTTGACCGTCGTCGCAGATGACGAATACACCGACAAATTCAACCAAGTCCCACTTTCCACTGCGGTAAAAAAATCCGCTGCCGCACAGCTAGGCGACATCCAGGAATTCAACGTCACGCCAAAAGATTTCGGCCGTATTGCCGTCCAGACCGCGAAGCAAACGATGATGCAGCGCCTCCGCCAGGCGGAAAAAGAAATGATCTATGAAGAGTTTAAGGACCGCGCTGGTGATGTGGTCTCTGGCACCGTCCGCCGCTTTGAGCGCAACGACGTCATGATCGACCTCGGAAAATTCGAAGGCATCATGCCAAATCGTGAACGAGTCCAAGGAGAAGACTACAACATCGGTGACCGTATCCGTGCTTACGTCTTAGCCGTTGAAAATGAAGGTCGCGGACCGGAAATCATCCTTTCACGCAGTCACCCAAATTTCGTCCGCCGTCTTTTCGAGGCGGAGGTCAACGAAATCTCCGACCGCACCGTCGAAATCCGTGGCATCGCTCGTGAAGCCGGATTCCGAACAAAAGTCGCCGTTTGGAGCGCTGATCCGAAAGTTGATCCCGTCGGTGCTTGCGTTGGAATGCGTGGTGCCCGCGTGAAAAACATCGTCCGTGAACTGAACAACGAAAAAGTCGATATTATCCGTTGGAGCGAAGATCCAAGTGAATTTGTCCGCGAGGCTCTCAAGCCAGCAGAACTCCGCTCCATCAAGGTCGATGAAAACGCCAAAATCGTTCATGTCACTGTCGATGAAGTCGACCTTAGCAAAGCGATTGGTCGCAAAGGTCAGAACGCCCGCCTTTCCTCCCGCCTCATGGGCTGGGATGTCCAAGTCCGCCGCGATGAGTCGAAGGAAGAGCAATTTAAAGAAAAAATCGGTGGTGCAGCCCACACACTGGGCGAACAACTCGGCATCACCGACGAACTCGCTGGCAAGCTCACGCTCGCAGGTGGCTTCAACCCCGAGATGGTTGTCGATATGCCAGCTGACTACATTGCCGCGGCGTTGGAAATCAGTGAAGAAGCCGCTGAGGCGATCCTTGTTCGCGCTCACGGCATCGTGACTGGCTCCGCAGCGCCGAACGCTTAATCTCCCATTTTTAGAATCGCCTCACCTTCTCACGAACTCTATAAACCGTCCGAATGCCCGAAAAAAAGACAGCGCGCCTAAAAAAGAAAAGGTTCTCGATTTACTCGAGACACCCGTGAAAACTTCGCGCCGCGAACGACAGCGTAAGGAGGCCGAAGTTGTTCCGGCTGGACCCAGCGCCTTGGAAAAGAAAAAAGCCGCAGCTCTGGATCTGTTTGCGGAAGAGAAGAAACCCAAAGTCAAAAAAACCACCCGCACCGCGAAATCTGTCCTAGGAACTATTTCCAAAAAGCTCGATAAGCAAGATCCCGCAGTCGTCGTCACGACTACCCCGTTACCGCCCCCAGAAGTCGTTGCTCCAGTGGGGGCTACAAAGAGCCCACGACCGATTCTGTTCCCGACGATCCAAAACTGATCGTCATCAAGCCGCCCATTTTAGTGCCTGATCTGGCTCCCGCCTTGGACTCAAGCCATTTAACATCATGGCGGATCTGATCAAGATCGGGGTCTTTCCTGCTCCTAATCAACCGTTAGAGCCAGAAATTGCCGCAAAGATTTGTGAGATTCACGGCTTCATTTTTGAGCGTGAAAAACGCGATAAAGACAAAGGCGTCCACAAAGAAGTCGAAGTGATCGTCGAGCCGCAAGCACCAGCTGCGGAGCCAGAAGATTTGCTCAAAACCCGCCCACCGATCATCACGATCATGGGCCACGTTGACCACGGTAAAACCTCACTTTTAGATTATTTCCGCAAAACGAAAATCACTGCTGGCGAAGCAGGCGGTATCACTCAACACATCGGAGCCTACCAGGTCATTCACCACGGCCAGGAGCTCACTTTCTTGGACACCCCAGGTCACGCGATTTTCTCTGACATGCGGGCTCGTGGCGCAGACATCACCGACATCGTTGTTTTGGTCGTCGCGGCAAACGACGGCATTATGCCGCAAACGTTAGAAGCGATCAAACACTCGAAAAAAGCGAACAAAACCATCATCGTCGCCATCAACAAATGCGATCTGCCGACATCGAACGTAGAACGTGTGAAGAGTCAGCTGGCAGAAAACGGTCTTCAAACGACGGATTACGGTGGAGACACAGAGTTTGCCGAAGTTTCCGCTCTCACCGGGATGGGAATGGATGATCTGTTGGACTTGATGATTCTTCAGTCCGAAGTTCTCGAGCTGAAAGCCAACCCGAAAGGAATCGCCCGCGCCGCTGTCATCGAGGCCCGAGTTGTTGCAGGTCGCGGCACGACAGCCACTGTCATTATCGAGTCAGGAACCCTCAAAGTCGGCACTCCCTTCATCTGCGGCCCTTACGCAGGAAAGGTGCGCTCGCTCATCAATGATCGTGGCGTCGCTGTGAAATCTGCCCATCCGGGAATGCCAGTCGAAGTTATCGGCTTCGAAGAGCTACCCAATGTCGGCGACCACATTACAGAGATGAAGACCGAGCGCGAAGCCAAAGCCCTCGCCTCTGAGCGCCAAGAAGCACAGCGTCTCGCGCGCCTCAAACCGCAGCATCGTAACCGGATGCAGGATCTCTATTCCATGGTTCGCGACGGCGGCGGGAAGGCCCAGCTCAAGCTCATCCTCAAATGCGACGTCCAAGGTTCTGTAGAAGCGATCAAGAAAGCAGTCCTCGCCATCGAATCAGAAAAAGTCGATTGCTCCTTCATCACAGCAGCTGCTGGACCCATTACAGAATCAGACGTTTCCTACGCTTCATCCACTGACGCGATCATCCTTGGCTTCAACGTCAAGGTGGAGGCGAAAGCGGTAAAATCTGCCAAAGCAGCCGGAGCAGAAGTGAAACTCTATTCGGTAGTCTATGAGCTCATCGACCAAGTCCGTGAAGCGATGCTAGGCTTGCTGGAGCCACTCACCCGCGAAACAGTCATCGGTCACGCAGAAGTTCGCCAAATCTTCAAACTCAATCGTGGCCGCGTCGCTGGCTCATTCGTCACCGATGGTCGCGTCCATCGCAAGGCCCATGCCCGCGTCATCCGTGGTGGCATCCCGGTATTCGACGTCGCATGTCCACGCTCCGCCGCTTCAAAGACGAAGTCGAAGAAGTCCGCACCAATTTCGAATGCGGTATCCGCCTAGGCGAATTCAACGAATACCAAGAAGGTGATATCATCGAGTGTTACAAACTCGAAAAATACGCGCAAACTCTTTAAAGAGTTTGCTAGTTTTCAGTGTTCAGTTTTCAGGCTACTGAAAACAGCTCTTCACTGAAAACTGAACACTGAAAACTAGCCACTTATTTCTATGTCCCGCCGTCTTGATCGAGTCAACGAGCTCCTCCGCCGCGAAATCGGAACTATCATTCAAAAAGACTATGAGTGGAACAACCGACTTGTAACGGTGAGCGATGTCGAAGTCACACAGGATTTAAAAGAAGGAAAGGTCTGGATCAGCGTGCTGGGTGGCGAGGCAAATTCGGTGATCGTCAAACTGAACAAAGAACACGGCTCGATCCAATCGAAAGTCATGAAGCGAGTGGTTTTAAAAACCACTCCTATCTTGCGATTCCATCACGACGCATCCGCTGTTCGTGGCGTCGAAATTGTGAATCTCCTCGAAGAAGTCGATAAGCTACCAAAGGCGCCTGTCGAAGATTCTTGAGGACTGACTCGGGTCGAAGAGCTTTGGCGCGATCTGTCAACACCCTGAAATGCCAGGGGAAAGTCAATTTGTTGAAGATTTCTTAAATACCTGAATCGTCACGATTTTTGAGTCATTCGATTCTGTTATTTCGTCCCCGAGATTTCCTTCTGGAAATCCCCATGATGTTGGTGGAAAATGATATGATGGAATTCCACCAATCCAACGCGGAAATTTTTATTCCAGATGGCAAGCCAGAATCGTTAGCTCTGCGGCGAGTAACCCATTTGGGAATTGGTGCTCATCAGGATGATTTGGAGTTTATGGCTTACGCTGGGATTTTGGCCTGTATTGCACGGGAGGATCAATGGTTCGGTGGAGTGACTTGCACCAATGGATCGGGCAGTCCGCGGAGCGGTGTCTACGCAGGATATTCTGATGAGCAACTCATGGAAATCCGGCGGCGGGAGCAAAATGCAGCTGCGGTGATTGGCCGCTATGGTGTGATGATTCAGCTAGATTATCCCAGTAGCGTGGTCAAAGATCCGACAGATCAATCGTTAGGAAATGATTTACTCCAAATTCTAACAGCGACGCAACCTGAAGTGGTCTATACTCACAATCCAGCGGATAAGCACGATACGCATCTAGCGGTCATGATGGCAGCGATTGCGGCAATACGAAAACTCCCTCCTGCACAGCGGCCACAAAAAGTCATCGGCTGTGAAGTGTGGCGAGATTTGGATTGGTTGTTAGATGAGGATAAAGTGGTGATGGATGTGAGCGGTCGGAATCATCTGGCTGCTGCATTGAATGAAGTTTTCGATTCCCAAATTTCCGGCGGGAAACGCTATGATCTCGCCATTGCTGGCCGCCGCTCAGCCAATGCGACATTGATGGAATCCCACGCCAGAGACTCTGCGGATCAGGTGATTTTTGGAATGAATCTAACGCTTTTAATCTCGGATGAGTCGTTAGATATTGTGGAATATGTTTGTGAGTTTATTGAGAAATTTCATGCGGATGTTCGCCAGAAACTTGGTGCTCTTCGCCGTTGATCATTCTCCTCAGGGGTAGAAAGTAAAACTCAAGTTCCCGGGAGATGGAGCTTTTCTAGCTCCAAATCGATGATCCGCTCGCACTGCTCGATCTGTAACTGTCTGCGGGTGCGGGCTTCTGTGGCCAGCTGTTCCAGTGTGTCGATATCGTAGAGATAGACTTCTTCGATTTCTCCTACGCTGGGATCGATGTCGCGCGGCACGGCGATATCGATGAAGAAAAGTGGGCGGTATTTTCGGGCACGGCGGACTTGTTCGACATGCTCTCGTTGCACGATGGCGTGTGGTGCGCCAGTCGATGAAATGACGACATCCACCTGAGTTAGCACGCTTTGCCAATCATCGAAACGCACCGCTTTCCCGTTCATTTCTGCGGCTAGTTCTTGGGCACGATCGAACGAGCGATTGCTGACAAAAATCGAACGAGCTCCACGAGAAACGAGACTCTGTGCAGTGATGCGGCTCATTTCTCCGGCTCCTAAAATCATCACCTCGCTGTCTTTGAGATGGCCAAAAATTTTCTCGGCTAAATCGACGGCAACATTACCGACAGAGGTGGAGCCTTCCTGTATCGATGTCTCGGTGCGGACTTTTTTCCCGACTCCGAAGGCGCGTTGGAAAAGTTTATTGAGCACGGTGCCAGTCGCTCCGGCCTCTAAGGCGGAGGAATACGCCTGTTTGACTTGGCCGAAAATCTCTGTTTCGCCGAGCATCATCGAGTCCAATCCACTCACCACGCGGCACAGGTGGCGCGCTGCTTCGGACTTTGTTTTTCGGTAGAAGTGCTTCGTCGCGCTGGAATCTAAGTGATTTTTTTCCGCGATCCCTTTTTCAACCCGAACAAATGCCTCCTCTGCATTTTCAGCCGCTAGATAGAACTCGGTGCGATTGCAGGTGGAAATGACCACGCCTTCCGCGGCATCGGCCAGTTCGCGGAGATGGGTCGATGCTTCACCTAGCTGCGGCGCACCAACGGCAAATCGCTCCCGGACTTCCACGGGAGCAGTGCGATGATTCAGACCTAGGCAGAGGAGTTCCATTAGACAAAAGCGAAAACGAGCAGTGATAGTAGGAACAAAATGACAGTGAGTTGTGACTGTTGGCGTCCGGTCATTCCGCGAATTTTTTCACACCGAGCAGCGCGAGATAAGCGAGCCATACCACCACAGCGGCGATGAAATGTCCCCATGCCGAAGTCGTCCGCGGCATCAGGAAACCTGCGACGATGCCAACCGTCAGCAAACCAACGCCCAGCCACAGCAAGCGCTCCATGGAAACGAGTAATTCGCGCACCGGTGGTAAATTCCGAAACAAGCCACTCTTCAAATGCCGCTCTTTCAGCTGCCGATCCAACACCAAGAACATCACACCTGCCACGGCAGCCAAAGCCAACGCGCCGTAAGATAAAACCGACATCGCGGAGTGTGTTTCATGCCACGGATTCGTGCCGATTTTCTCAACTGGATTGGGAGTCAAGATTCCAGGAATCAGCGCGATGGCCTGAAAAATCACGATCACCGGTGCAGAGAAAACACCTAGCAGAGAAATCCGATAGGGCGGTCCTACGAGCAGATAAAACAAGGTCACCGACCACGCCAAATACGCTAAAATTTCCCCGGTATCCATCAGCGGACACGCCGCATTCATTTTTCCCCGGATCGAAAGGAACCCGAGCTGGCAGAGAAAAGCGCCGATCATCCAGACGACGGTCCACGGGCTGCGCTTGCCACGATGAACCGAAATCATGCCCCAGCCTCCGCCAAAGGCGGCCAGCAAAGTAGCGACGATTAAAAACCAACGGTCCATGCCCAATCCATGCCGTCCCTAGGCGATCTGCGCAAGTGCCATTGTCACTGGGAATTAGGAGGAAGAGACTCTGCCAAACACTTCTGGGATTTCATCCATTTTAGAAATTACCTTGTATATTCAGAATTTCGATCCGAATATACAAGGATGATTTTAAGAGATGGCATTATCAATCAGATCAAAGTCGTTTTAGGACGCTCTCCGATTTGCGCTTTGCTCGGCCCTCGTCAATGCGGAAAACCACCTTGGCGCGGCGAATTGCAGAGGAGCAATCCTCACATTTCTTTGATTTAGAATCTCCGCGAGACTTACTGCGCCTCACCAATCCAGAACTCGCCTTGGAAAAGTTACAAGGGCTCGTCGTGATTGATGAAATTCAAACCATGCCGGAGTTATTTCCGGTTTTACGGGTTTTGGCAGATCGGCCCGCGAAACCAGCGGTCTTTTTGGTGCTGGGAAGTGCATCACCAGAATTAGTTGCTCATTCAGCAGAATCCTTGGCCGGGCGAGTGGAATTCGTCGACTTACACGGATTTGACTTACGTGAAACTGGACCTGGCACTTGGGCAACACTTTGGGAGCGGGGTGGATTTCCTCGCTCGTTTCTCGCCTCAGATGCAGAGGCGAGTGTCGCATGGAGAGAAGGGTTTATCAGGACGTTTCTTGAACGAGATTTGCCTCAGCTCGGCATTCGCATTCCAGCACCCGCGATGCGGCGATTTTGGACCATGTTGGCCCATGGACACGGCCAACATTGGAATGCGTCTGAGCTGGGTAGGTCGATGGCATTAAATGATAAAGCCATACGCTCCTATTTAGATATTTTGACACAGACTTATATGATTCGCCAGCTGCAGCCATGGTTTGAAAACTTAGGGAAACGCCAGGTCAAATCCCCTAAAATCTACCTGCGCGACAGTGGCATTCTTCATAGTTTGTTGGGGATTGAGACTCTTGTTGGGCTTGAATCTCATCCCAAAATTGGAGCTTCTTGGGAAGGCTTCGCGCTTGAGCAGGTCTTGCGACTGAGTGGTTCAAAGGACGCTTACTTCTGGGCAACGCAAAGTGGAGCTGAGCTGGATTTGCTGATTTTTAAAAATGGTCGGCGAATCGGCTACGAGTTCAAGTATTCAGAAAATCCATCCATCACCAAATCGATGCGGATCGCCATGAGAGATTTAAAACTTCACGAGCTGAAAATTGTTTGTCCTGGGAAAGACCGCGTGGGTTTAGCCGCAGACATCGAAGTCGTTGGGATCGACCATTTGGCGAAAGCACTATGAAAAAGCGCATTGCGCACCGATCATAGGCACAATCTGTCCCGGCAATGATTTATCCATTTTTCGGCGTGACCAACAGGCAGGAGCGAGCCAATTTCTCGGCAACTTATTAGAGATCATCATGGGAAATTTTGCTGCTTTTGAAACGAAGATGACTGGTGCGGGAATGGGAGATGCTGCAATTCGCACGTTCGCCGGAATTACGAAGCATTGATGCGCCATGAAACTGGGATGATCCCGGAAGATTCGATTTCTCCCGCGCAGGAGCTGGTGTCTTATCATGAGTTACCCGCTCCCAGCGATGCAGATGCGGCGCTGCTTTCTCAAGCAGTCGTGATCACGCTAAACGGTGGCTTGGGAACGAGTATGGGATTGCAGGGACCGAAGAGTTTATTATCGGTCAGAGATGATCTGAATTTCCTAGATTTGATGGTTCGGCAGATTTTGGATTTGCGGAAAACCAGTGGTGCAAATGTGCGGTTGTTGTTGATGAATAGTTTCAGCACCAGTGGGGAAACGTTGAAACATCTGGAAAAGTATCGGGCGCAGGGTCTAGCAGATGCAAAGAAGTGGAGCTGATGCAGAACCAAATTCCAAAGATCGATGCGGCGACGTTTGCGCCAGTTTCTTGGCCGCAGGAGCCAGCTCACGAGTGGTGTCCTCCCGGCCACGGCGATCTTTATCCGGCCCTAGTCGGGAGCGGTTGGCTGGATCGGCTTTTGGCAGAGGGAGTGAAGTATGCGTTTGTTTCGAATTCAGATAACCTTGGTGCGATTTTAGATCCGGCGATCTTGGCTTATTTTGCGAAATCAGGAGCGCCTTTCCTGATGGAGGTCACACGACGAACCGCGGCGGATCGCAAGGGCGGTCATTTGGCGGTGAGGAAAGCGGATGGGCGACTGCTGCTGCGTGAAGTGGCACAATGTCCGGATGAAGATTTGGAGGCATTCCAAAATATCGAACAACATCGCTATTTTAATACGAACAGCCTGTGGCTGCGATTGGATTTACTAAAGGAGCAACTCGCCGCCGACGCCGGAGTGCTACCGCTGCCGATGATCCGAAATCACAAAACAGTCGATCCCCGTGATAAGAAATCAACCCCAGTGGTCCAGCTGGAATCAGCGATGGGAGCTGCGATCGAGTGTTTCGAAGGAGCTCTCGCGTTGGATGTGCCGCGCAGCCGCTTCGCCCCGGTAAAGACGACGGCGGACTTGCTGGCATTACGGTCCGATGCCTACGAAGTGCTAGAAGACGGTCAAGTGCGCTTGGCTGCTTCCCGCCATGGCGTCCCGCCGAATGTGGTTCTCTCAGACGAATATAAACTGGTGGACCAGATCGATGGTTTGGGCGTGCCGAGTTTGATCGATTGTAGATCGCTGAAAGTGGACGGGAAAGTTCAATTTTCACCCGGTGTGATTTTGCAAGGCGACGTGGTGGTAAATCACTTAGGAGCTGAAACAAAAATCATTCCACCAGGGATTTACAAGAATCAAGAAATCTAGTGCGGCAAAAGCCAAAAATCGATGGATCTGTTTTTCACGAAGTTAATGAATGACAATACTTGCCAATTCCACCGGTTGTGAATACCCACTGCGGCGACATGGCAAACATCGGTCCTTTTTCTTTCCCCCAAAGTGGTTTCGACGGCGTAATATTCGATTGTGACGGCACGCTAGTTGATTCAATGCCCGCGCATTTTGAAGCCTGGTGCGAAGCTCTCGCCCTCTACGGAGCAGGCGGTATTTTTAAAGAAGATGTCTTTTTCGCAATGGGTGGTCGTCCTACCATGGATATCGTCGTGGAGCTAAACGATGAGTATGATCTCCATTTAAATCCAGAAGCTGTCGCAATGGCAAAGCGTGAAGCTTTCTTGAAGCGTCTCAACACTGTCACACTCATTGAAGAAGTCGCGGATTTTGCCAGTAGCTTGCGTGGAAAAGTCCCGATGGCGATTGCGACGGGCGGATCCCGCATGGTGATTGAGAAAACGCTGCAAGTCGTTGGCGTTTCGGATTGGTTCGATGAAGTTGTCACCGCAGATGATGTTTCAGAGGGAAAACCTTCGCCTGAAATTTTCCTGAAAGCCGCGAAACTGATAGGAGTCAGCCCGACAAAATGCCTTGCACTAGAAGACGCTCCCGCCGGGATTCTGGCGGCTCAGCGTGCAGGGATGCAGGTGATTTCCATCCCATCGCCACTGCTTTCTCATGCGGTTTAATGGCTAGATCAACGAATCGGTTGCCAGGGAGGAAGATCCCGCTATGCTCAGCGCTCCCGGCGCAAGAAATGCCGGCCTCGAAAAAATGAATCATCCTCATGTAGCTATCGTAGGTGCCACAGGCGCCGTCGGCGTGGAAATGCTCCTTTGCCTCGAACAACGTAATTTCCCACTTGGAAAATTAAAGCTGTTAGCGTCGGCGAGATC
Organism: Akkermansiaceae bacterium; assembly: GCA_012032235.1. Classification (GTDB taxonomy): domain Bacteria; phylum Verrucomicrobiota; class Verrucomicrobiia; order Verrucomicrobiales; family Akkermansiaceae; genus Luteolibacter. The sequence goes on from JAAURL010000003.1 coordinate 21,303, forward strand.
GGCGGGGAAACAGATGACCTTCCGGGGCCAGAAAATTTTAGTCGAGGAACTCACTCACGATTCGTTCCAAGGCGTAGACATCGCGCTCTTCAGCGCGGGTGGAGGAATTTCTCTGGAATACGGCCCATCAGCGGCTGCAGCTGGCGCGGTGGTGATTGATAATTCATCCGCCTTTCGCATGGACGATGGCGTGCCTCTCGTCGTGCCGGAAATCAATCCAGAAGCGGCAAAGAATCGCCCTCGTGGCATCATCGCGAATCCCAACTGCACGACGATTATTTCCCTGATGGCACTGGCTCCGTTGCATGAAGCCTTTGGCCTCCGCTCGATCATCGCATCCAGCTATCAAGCAGTTTCCGGCTCTGGTGCACAAGGCATCATCGAGCTGGAAGAGCAGATGACAGCGATTGCAAACGGTCAGCCATTTACCCCCAAAGTTTATCCGCGTCAGATCGCCTTCAATGTGATCCCACAAGTCGATAGCTTCACCGAAAATGGCTATACGAAAGAAGAGCTGAAGATGCTCAACGAAGGCCGGAAAATTTTAGATCTCCCGGAGCTTCGGGTTTCCTGCACTTGCGTACGCGTTCCCGTCTATCGCTCCCATTCGGTTTCGATCACCGCGCAGTTTGAGCGTCCGGTCAATGCCGATGCTGCCCGCGCAGCTTATGCTGGAAAGTCCGGGATCGAAGTGGTCGATGATCCAACGAATAAAATTTTCCCGGTGCCGCTAGACACGACTGGAAAAGATGACTGCCTCGTCGGGAGAATCCGCAAGAACCTCGTATTTGGAAATGCGCTCGATCTCTGGGTCGTCGGCGATCAAGTGCGAAAAGGAGCTGCGCTGAATGCGGTGCAGATCGCAGAGATCTTGTAATCGCAGAATCGATACTTTTTCGTAACTGTTCAGGACCGCTGAGATGTCTCATCGAGACAAAAGAGGATCATGATTCCGCCCCGTCTTCAGCCACAACGTCGCGAAATGAGATAGCCCAGGGCTGCGTTGTACTTGCCTTGGGCCATCTCATTTCGCCCGTTGAGGCTGAAGATCCGTTCTGAATTGTTACATTTTCAAGATTTCGATTGCGTAGGAGCGAAGTCTCCCTAGTTTCGTTTAAGACTGCTGTGTGCGCCTATTTTGGTAGCTGGCCCGAACCGATATGATTGAAACGGGGTCATTCTTCCGAAGTCGTATGTCATGCCTTTTCAGGAAGACGGAAAACATCGGACGACCCCACTTATTGAGTTTACGGAACGTGGCTCACAGCGCCAACGACGGCACAGCGGTTTTCTTTTTTTAATATGGGATCGCTCGCGTGAATCCCGAAAAACCCGTTGCCAGTTAGGCGGCGCTGTTTCAGGATGATCGGGCTGATGGTTGAAACAATCCCTGCTGTAGAAATCAAAAATCTGGTGAAGGACTTTAAAACGTCTCTCCGCAAACAGATGCTGCGCGCGGTCAATGACGTTTCCATCCGTATCATGCCGGGTGAAGTCTACGGATTGATCGGTCCAAACGGATCGGGGAAATCCACGACGATGAAGGCGCTGCTGGGATTAGTCGCTCCCACGTCGGGAAACTGCGCGATTTTCGGGAAAGATTCGCTAAAAGTGGACTCCCGAAATGACGTCGGATTTCTCCCGGAAAATCCTTATTTCTACAAACACCTCAGTGGAGGAGAAACTCTGAAATTTTACGGAAAGCTTTGTGGGTTAAAAGGAAAGATCCTAAATGACCGCGTCGGCGAATTACTCCAGCTCGTCGATCTGGAGGGAGCGCGAGATAGACGTCTAGGCGGCTACTCGAAAGGAATGCTCCAGCGAATCGGTTTGGCGCAGGCACTCGTTCAGGAGCCGCGATTGGTGATTTTAGACGAGCCGACGGCAGGTGTAGACCCGATTGGTTCCCGGCAAATTCGAGATTTGATTTTCAAGCTGCGGGAGCGCGGCATTACGGTTTTTCTGTGCTCCCATTTACTGGAGCAGGTGCAGGAAGTGTGCGATCACGTCGGGATTATTTTCCGGGGGAAAATGGTCAAGGAGGGTCGTTTAGACGATCTCATTGCGATTGAGGATCAAACGGAAATTATCCTGAAAAATGCGGATCGGGAGCTGATTTCCCAAATCACCGGGTTGGTTGAGAAATCGGGAAATGCGACGTTGGTGCGCACGGGAAAGCCAAGAACTACGCTGGAGCGGCTTTTCCTCCGCGAGACGAACCGGGAGAAAGATTCATGAGCACTCCCACGAAAGGATCGCACCTTGGCCGGATCTCCGTGATCGCGATGCACACTTTCACCCAGCTGGTGCGGATGAAGGTGTTCTATTTCCTGGCTGTGTTTGCAGTGATCGCGATCGGGAGCAATTTCTTTGATCTCCCGCAACATAACGGACCGGAATCCGCAGGAGTGAACGTGCTGCGCTCCATCAAAAGCTGGTCATTGGGAACGATGACTCTGTTTTCCGTGGTGTTATCCATCGTCGCCACATCGATACTACTCCCTAAAGATGTGGAAGATCGCACACTTTACACGATTTTAGCAAAGCCAGTTCCTAGGCTAGATTATCTAGCAGGGAAACTCCTGGGCGTGCTGATTTTGATCTTTGTTTCACTCAGCTTGATGGATTTATTGATGACGAGTGTTCTCCAAATTCGCACTGGGATGGTGATGGAGGAGCAAATCGCGATGGCGCATCGCCAGGTCGCCGCACAGGAGCTCCCTCCCGCCGCGGCAGCCACGGTGTTAAAGGAAACTCTCGATTCCGTAAAAGCGGAGGTGGCGATACACGGACCCAGCTGGTCCCTGCAAGGTGCCGTTTTAGCGACATTTTTTCGGGCTGCGATTATGGCCTCCCTAGCGCTGCTGATTTCCACGTTTTCCACGAGCACGCTTTTCACCACGATCATCAGTTTCCTGATTTATTTTATCGGTCACTTTCAGGCGGATGCGCGGGATGCATTTCTAAAAGCTGGCCAAGCGGGAGAAGGCACTTTCTCCCGGCTAGCTTCGCTCCTGATGTCGCTGGTGCTCCCAGATTTTCAAAATTTCAACATCATCGATGCCGTGATCGAAGGTCAGACGATGCCGCTATTTGCTCTCGGGAAATTGGCGCTCGTAGCGCTCTATTACGCGCTCTTTTTTACTCTGGCATCTTGGTATATCTTTGCGGAAAAGGAATTCTAAAACCGTGAAACCTTGGCAACGCAACGGCATTTTGCAGCAGCTCTGCTCCTTTTCGGCGCGGCGCGGATGCCGTATGAGGCAGCATTGGCAAAGGAACTCCGCGCTGCCAGACTCACTCCGCAGCCGTTGGAAATCGGCACCAGGGAGAAAATCGGCCAGACTAGCTCGGCAGTCGCGCTGGGTGGATTGCGCACGCTGGTGGCGACTTTTCTCAGCCTGCGAGCCTATTCTTTTTTGAGGATCAACGTTGGGACGACGTCGCCGAAACCTTCAATACCATCGTCGATCTAGCACCGCGGACCCGCTACTATTGGGAGACGGGTTCATGGCACCAAGCTTACAACGCAGCCTCCTACTATCTGAATGACTCCTCCCTGCCAGCCTTGCGGCGGCGCGTGGCGTGGCGCGACTCGATTTCCAGTGGCCGCTCCTTCATCGAGCGCGGAATCCGCAATAATCCGAAGGACTGGAGTCTTTACCGGACTCTCGGCTTCATGCTGGCAGACGAGAATAAATTTCCCGCTTTCCGTGATCTCGATGAGGTCTTTTTGGCTTCTGCCACCGCTTATCAAAACGCCTCAAAATGCGAAAACGCTCCCAGCTACATTCGCCGGGCAGAGCTGTATTCGTTATCCCGGGTAAAAGGAAAGGAGAAGGAAGCTCTCGCTCTGGCCCGTGAGCTTTATGCGAAAAATCAACGCGCTCCCAGATTACTGATGCTCCTATTCGTCCTCGAAGCACACGAAAATCCTCAGCTGGAATTGACCAATCGCGCGATCGAACTCTTTAAAACACAGGAGAATGCTTACAAAAACCTATCGATCTTGTGGCAACGTACGGAGGAGCATTTCCCCATTCATGGAGTCGCACAAACCCTCCAATCTCTCGAAAAATCGATGGATCTACCTGACGAGAAACGAGTCTCAAGTCTCCCGCCTCCCCCACCCGCCGGGCCTGATGAGTGGTTCAATATCAGAAATTCAAATTAGTATCAGAGTTGTAGGGTTTCGTCTCGACAGAACCTCCACTAGTCACACACACTCGCGCCCCTTCCCTGATCTATAAGCTATGCGGATTGCTCTTTTTGGTGACATACATGCGAATTTAGAGGCCCTCGAAGCGGTCCTCCAAGACGCCTCGCAACAGGCGGTGACTGACTATGTCTGCATGGGCGACATCGTCGGCTACAATGCAGATCCCGCGGCCTGCCTTGAAATCGTCCGTGCCATGGACGCTCCCACCGTCAAAGGAAATCACGACAATGATGCTGCGGGAAATCATTCGCTAGACAACATGAACTTGATCGCCGCTGCGGCCTTAGTTTGGACCCGGAGCCAGCTCAGCGAGGAGCAACGCCTCTGGCTGCAACGGCTGCGCATGGTCCGCCAAGTTTCGAACTTCACCGTAGTTCACAGCACGTTAGACCAGCCTGCCAACTGGAACTATGTGACCAATCGCTTCGACGCGATCTCGAATTTCTCCTTCCAATTTACCCAGCTCTGTTTCCACGGGCACACTCACGTGCCGCGAGTTTATCTCAAGACCGACAAAGTGGATGAGCTGGAGCCAGGAATCATTCCCATCGAGGCGGATTCAAAGTATTTCGTCAATGTCGGCTCAGTCGGCCAGCCACGTGACGGAGATTGGCGCGCCTGCTATGTGATTTACGACCTACATAAAGCCACCATCGAGTTCCGCCGGATCGAATACGACATTGAGAAAACTCAGGCAAAAATCATCGCCGCAGGCCTGCCAAAAATGCTGGCCGAACGGATTGCTGAAGGCCGATAAAGTCTTCTGGCTCCTTGCTGGCTTCTCAGTCCAAAAATTTCCCGGGATTTAAAATTCCGTTAGGATCGAGAGTTCTTTTCATCGCGCAGTGAGTGTTGAAGGAAATTTCTCCCAGTGCTTTGCGAATCCAAGGCTTCTTCGCCAAACCCACACCGTGCTCCCCGGTGATCGCTCCGCCCTGTTGGAGAATCCAGGTAAATAGGAGATCCAGCGCGGCATCTGCATGAGCACGGATTTTCGGGTCATCGTAATTGCGAACCATCAAATTGGTGTGGATATTTCCATCTCCCGCATGGCCGAAACAGGCAATGGATATTCCCGTTTTCTTTTCCAACTCACGAGCAAATGTCACCAGCTCCACCAGCTTTGAACGCGGGACCACGATGTCTTCGTTCAATTTCGTCAGCCCAGTGTCACGCAGCGAATAAGAAAACTCCCGGCGAAGTTTCCAGATCCGTTCGCAAGAGGCTTCATCCGGAGCGCGTTCGATAAAGCTCGCCCCCAAATTGGTTAGCAGCTGATCGAGTTCTTCGATCTCCGCCACAGTCGCCGCAGGACGACCATCGACCTCCACAATGAGATGCGCATTTCCGGGCGGAAACACATCCGCTCCTAATCGGCGGCGCGCCGCCTCCAAGGTAAATGCATCGGTAATTTCCAATGCCGAAGGAAGATGCCCCGCATTCAGGATCGCCTGCACCGCAGCAGCAGCCATCGAAAACTCAGGGAAAATCGCTGCTAACATCGCACGACTCGCGGGTTTCGGGATCAAGCGGAGCGTCGCCTCAGTCACCACACCTAACAGGCCTTCTGATCCGGTGAAAATCCCGATGAGATCAAAGCCCGTTTTATTTTTATGAAGCCTGCCGCCGGTGCGTAAAATCTCTCCATTCGCGAGCACCACTTCCAAGCCTAACACGTAACTCCGGGTGACACCGTATTTTAAACAACGCGGTCCGCCCGCATTGGTGGCGATATTCCCGCCAATCGAACAATCTTTGAGCGATGCCGGATCTGGCGGATACTCCCAGCCCACCGAATGAGCGGCATCTTGCAAGGTTTTGGTAATCACTCCAGGCTGCACAATCGCGACACCATCCCCTGGATAAATCCCCAAAATCCGATTCATCCGTGCCATGGAAAGCACAATCCCACCCTGCACTGGCACACAGCCGCCGACGTAGCCGAACCCCGCACCTCGAGTCGTGACGGGGATTTTCCGCTCATTGGCGAAGGCCAAAACTTTAGAAACGTCGTCCGTATTTTCTGGAAAAACGACCACATCTGGCGGATGACTGGCGGACCATTTATCAATCGCGTGAGCACTGATCGATTCCGCAGCAGTGCTGATTTGATCGATTCCGATCAGAGCAGCCAGCGATTCAGCAAGAGAAGATGAAGTCATAAAAAACTAACGATAAATCTTTTGATAGTAATCATCCGCCATGCGATCCGCATCGAAAAATGGCACCACATCGTTCATCGAGTTCATGACGAGCTGATTCCACTCGGCGGGTTTTTTATAGTATAGCGGGAGAATTTTTTCATTCATGATCTGATAGAAACTCATCAAATCATGACGGTCTCGGTCTTCCGCATTTAGCTCCAGACTCGCCGGTGGCATGATGAATGAGTTCTTCCCGTCATCGGCGAACTCACAAACCCAGCCATCATAAGTAGAAACATTGATCGCTCCATTCATCGCCGCTGTCATTCCAGAAGTGCCAGACGCCTCACGAGTGACGACCGGATTATTCAGCCAAACGTCAGAACCGTTTTTCAATAAACGGGAAAGTCCCAATTCATACCCTACCAGAACTGTCGCATTTGGATACTCCTTCGTTAGGCGAATCAGATAGTTAAATGTATCAATGGCAGAGTAATCAAATGGATAAGGTTTTCCCGCCCAGATGATTTGAATGGGACGCTGGGAATTCTGCAATAGACTCCGGAAAAGCTGCAGATCACGTGCGATCAGATCTGGCCGTTTATAACCGGCAAAACGACGCGCCCACACCAGAGTCAACACATCAGGATCAAAAAGCTTCCCTGTCTGATTCGCCACCGTTTTAAAAAGCTGCTCTTTGAGCTCGCGTTTCCGGCTTTTCAGCGCAGCCATATCACCATCGATCCTCGCCTGTTCTAAATCTCGATCCACCCAGTATTTTTTATTCTGCGCATTGGTGACATGAGTGATTTCACAAGTATTTGGAAAATTTTTCCACATGCTCCGTGCGACCTCGCCATGCAACTTGGAAACTCCATTGGCGATCCGTGCCAGACGCAGCGCCGCCAGAGAATGATTGAACTCATCACCCTCGATTCCAGTAATTTTACGCACTTCCGTTTCTGATAGATTTCCGAAGAATGAAAAATCATCGAGTAATTGAAACGGATGCTTTTCGTTTCCCGCTTCCTCTGGCGTATGAGTCGTAAAAACTAAGCGTTTTTTCACTTCATCCAGATTTCGATATTTCGCGTATAGATGAAAAGCCGCAGACAGTCCGTGCGCTTCGTTCAAATGATACACCTCTGGATGCACACCCAGCTCTTCTAACAACCTCGCACCACCAGCACCGAGAATGATGTATTGCGCGACGCGACGCAGATCATCGTGATCGTAGAGCCGATGAGTAATCGCACGCGACAGCTCATCATTTTCCTCGACGTCCGTTGTCAGGAAAAACATCGGTACCGTGCCAAAAACCTCGCCGGGAAGAAACATCGCCTTTACCCACACAGAGTGCCCATGAACCGGCACAGCAAAACGCATCCCTGTTTCTTTCAAAAATGAATAATCCTTTTTCCTAAATCGTACCACCAATTCATTCTCCTCGCCACGCGATTGATCATAATATCCATACGACCACAAAATACCAATACCGCAAAGATTCTGCCGCAGATCCGCAGCGGCACGCATGTGCGATCCCGCTAAAAAGCCAAGGCCGCCAGAGTAAATTTTAAAGCTCTGATCGATGGCGAATTCGCAGGAAAAATAAACCGCACTTTTTGAATACTCAGGCGAAATTGGATACGAGTGCGCAAATACTTTTGGCAGAAAGGAAACAGGCATATTGGATTTAACAAGTTAAGAAGTGCATGGTGTATCAAACATTCCGTCTGAGGCAAGCCAGACGATCAAATACCGTTTTCACCGCATTTTCCCAAAAAACTCCGTGCTTGCCTGTTCGCAGCTTGCAACCTATTTCCTCTCCACCAATCTCATGGCCAGCACTCCGATCATCAACCTCCGCAAGGGACACGCCGTCCGTCACAATAACGAAGTCTGTCTCGTTATCGACCACGAATTGAAAACACCACCGCGTATGGCTTCATACGTGCAAATGTCCATTCGCAGCGTGGCGACAAAGAAAGTGTTCAATCTCCGCATGACTTCCAACGATAGCGTGGAAGGCGTCGTTTTAGAGCGCACTCCGCATGAATACTCTTACAAGGACAGCAGCGGCTATCATTTCCTAGATCCTAACACCTACGAAGATGCCGTCGTTTATGAAGATCTGATCGAAGGAGTGAAAAACTATCTCATCGAAGGTCAAATCTATAACCTCATGGTCGCGGATGGGATCGTCGTTGCCGTGGATCTCCCACTTTCCATGGTCATGACCGTGGCCGAATCCTCAGAAGGCGTCAAAGGAGATTCCGCAAACAACGTCTACAAACCAGCTGTGATGGAAACGGGTCTGATCGTGCAAGTCCCGCTCTTCATCAATGTCGGTGAAAGAATCAACGTGAAAACCGAGGATAATTCCTACACAGGACGCGCGAACTAAGCTTTAAGAACTCTCTGATTTCTCCCAACGGGCAGTCTACTTCGGCTGCCCGTTTTTTGAGTAACTCGGCCGTCTCAGCTGTGTCGTCAAACTGGCATCCTGCCTGTTTCTAAAGAGCATCAACCTCGATCAAATGAAACAAGCCTGATTAAAGCACAGGGAAATTTTCACTATTAGTTAAGAAAATTTGATTTTCTCTTGATCTTAAACGAATTTTTTGAAATTTTGTTGCCATGATGAAATTAACTCTACCCGTTGTCATTTTATCCGCTGCATTCACATCTTCTGTCGTGTTTGCTAAACCCACGGAAAAAGCACCGAATCCCCGTAGCTCAAAGCCTGCTGGCGGAACATCCGCATCTGGAGCTTACAAGGTCAAAGCAGGAGACAACCTTTATAAAATCAGCTCCCGGGTCGGCACAACTCCGAACAAGCTAGCTCAAGCAAACGGACTAAAACTCAATTCGGTCATTCAGATCGGCCAAGTTCTCAAAATTCCTAAAGCATCCGCTCCTGCCGCGACGAAGCAAAAAGTCGCCTCTGCTCCACCTAAAAAGGCGAACGTTGTCGCTAAAGTAACGAAAAAAGCGCCGAAGCCAGAACCTTCTCCTTCTTCTAGCGAGGACGAAGCACCTAAAACTGTCGCCAACATCAAAAAAGAAGCCGTTCAGGAAACTCCTACTAAAAAAGCAGAAATCACTCCAGCTGCCGAGAGTGAGCCAGTTGCCAAAACGACGCCAGCTCCAGAAAAGCAGGTAGCAGCGACTCAAGAAGCAGCTCCTGCAGCCCCAGCAACTGCATCCAAAGAAGCAGCAACAGTCGCAGAAGCTCCTGCACCGGCTAAAAAAATCAAACCAGTCACTGTCGATAGCGAAATCACCTACGGAGAATTCGCATCCAAACACAATACTGACACGGAGCGTCTCAATTCCCTAAACGGACTAGACCTCACCACTGCAACGGTCCTCGCCAAAGGCTCCGAACTTTACGTGCCGAACCAACTCTGATTAGGCGCTACTCCAGCATCGACTCCAATTCATCGATGCTCCAGCCTGCGGCGTCGCCAATGCCGTTTTCATCAATCGCCGAAGCCATTTCTCGTTTTTTAGCCTGAAGGCGGACGACTTTTTCCTCCACAGTGCCACGAGTGAGGAGTCGATAAACGGTGACTGGGCGGGTCTGTCCAATCCGATGGGCACGATCAGTCGCTTGGGCTTCGGCAGCAGGATTCCACCAAGGATCAAAGTGAACGACCGTATCCGCTGCAGTCAAATTCAGCCCGTAGCCACCCGCTTTTAAGCTGATCAGGAAAACCGGCGGTCCATCAGCTTCCTGAAATTGATCGACCAGTTGTTGGCGATTTCGTGTCTGTCCATCCAGCCGCAAACTCTGCCAACCACGCTCGGAAATGCATTTCTCGATTTCTCGTAATTGCGTTTGGAATTGGCTAAAAATCAGCATTCTGTGATTTCCTGAAATCGCTTCCTCGATCAATTCCAATAAGCGCTGTAGTTTCGCTGAACGCTTAGCAACCAACAACTGATTGAATCGCTCGTTTCCGAGCAAGGCCAAATCACAACAAGTCTGCCGTAGTCGCAACAAGGCAGTCAGCATTTGCATTCTCGCTGCACCTTGATTTCCCGAGTCCGCGATCGCATCGACTCGCTTTCTCCCTTCCACGAGCAGCTCCTTGTAAACCGCCTGCTGATCTGCGCTGAGATCACAAAACTCATCGATGAAGAGTTTCGACGGCAGCTCGGGAGCGACTTGCTCCTTGGTCCGGCGCAGGAGAAATGGGGAAATCTTGAGGCGCAGCCGCTCGATCACTGCACCTGGCGATTCTCCGTCCTGCAAACCCTGCTCGTAGCGCTCCTTGAAATCCTCCCTCCCACCCAGCCAGCCCGGCTGGATGAAACGAAAAATCGACCAGAGGTCTCGAACCCCATTTTCGATGGGCGTGCCCGTCAGCGCGATTCGAGAAGTCGCCCGCAATTTAGAAATCGCCTTCGCATGATCAGTATCGGGATTTCGCATCAAGCTGGCCTCATCCACAATCACGGCCCGATAGTCGCGTTCAATGGTAGGCCAAATCCCGAGCCAGCGTGCCGTAGCTAGTCAGAATGACCTCTCCAGATTGGATTTTCTCCCGCTCTGAATCCCGGGCCGCACCGTGGAGAATTCTGACCCGCCTAGCCGGAGCGAATCGGGAGAATTCAGCCCGCCAATTTCCCAGCAAAGAGGCCGTGGCCACTACCATGACCACTCCAGAATCAGGAGAGTCCTTCTGAAACAATCGTTCAATTAAAGCGATTGTTTGAATTGTTTTTCCCAATCCCATATCATCAGCTAAAAGAGCGCCGCCAAAGCGCTGAACTCGGTCGAGCATCCAGCCTGCGCCTAGTGATTGATAAGGCCGCAGCTCTGCATGCAAAGTGGCGGGCAAGTCGAAAGAAAAATGAGGTTTTAAGTCATTAGAATCAATCGACTTGTTAATTTTGTTACGGATTTCCCGAATTATTTCTCCCGATCTTGCAGAAGCCACGAAATGACCATTCTCCTGCTGCAAATCGAGATCCGCAAACATTGGATTGACCACGCTGGAAACTTCGTCGGAAATCACCAAACGCTTCCCTCCCGCTCCCTTTCCTGAGCCTTTTCCAGCCCTCAAAAGATTACGAACTTCTGCGGCAGAAACCTCAATTCCATCATTTGTTTGAAACGATAAATCAAAGCTTAGCCAATCTTCTCCAGAGCCGATGATCTCGATCTTCGGCGAAACCACGGCGACTTGCTTCTGAACGTGACCAAATCGCTCTCCCTCGGTGACAGACCACTCATTTCGCAGAGCCGGGAGGGAGCGGGTGAGGAAATCGATAATCGCAGTTTCTCCTTTCAGCACCCAACGACCGCTTGAGAAATTTTCCACTTCAAAGCCAGCTCGCGAAAGTCGGCTCGCGGCCTTTTCCTCCTTCGCTAAATCCCGGATTTCGCAATGATCGCCGATCAATTTTGGTAAGCCATCGACTTTTCCCAAACCGGGAGGAACCGGCGGCGCCGAGCCGTAACGCACGCTGAGTTGCGCCTCCAAATGCTCTAGGGAGCCTTCCAAGGACAATTCAAAATTGGCTGTAGCAGGGAGAAAATGTAGAGACTCCAGCCAAGAATCTGCCGGGAAATGAAGCCATTCCTGCCAGACATGAAGTTGATTGAAAAAATGCGGCGTCGGGAGATTCACGGATTTTCCCTGGGCCAGCTCGGTCAGCGCAGTGGCGATTTCTCCCGGGATTTTCCCCTCGCCCACCCGGATTACCGAACCTTCGCCGATCTGCCAAAAGGAGCCGGAAATTTCCACCCACGGGCCGAGTTCCGCGTCTGGAATCAAGAGAATTTCCCCCTTTGCCTGCTCCGCTCCAGCTAGGCGCAGCCTTTCTCCCGAGCGAATCTGGATCAGCAGCCGCTCCTTTCCCACGGCGAGACGCGGGTGCTCCGCGATGGCTTCGAGAAATGACGAGGTCCGCTGGCCGTCGATGTTGATGCTGAGGATTTCCTTTTTCGCGACGCCCTCCTTTGCCAACCAAACGCAAAGCCGGTCGTCAGCGGGAGAAATTTCCGCGTCCTTCGCAGTGGCGAGCGTGGCGGCGAGTTTGCCGCGTTTTAGGGCGTCCCGCCAATTCAGCGGCAGGAGCACTTGCCACGGGACGCTGGTGGCGGGAGCAGGAGTGCTTTTTTGAGAGATCGCGGGAGCAGCCGGTTTCTCCGGCGGTTTGGAAATCGCCGCCAATCCGGTAGCCACCGCATGGCAGCAAACTGCGCCGCTGCGCTGATTATCTGGGCACGGGCAGCGCGTCTCGAAGTTTGTCGCGGATTTCACCGCCACGCTGACTTTCATCAACCGTTTTCCCATTCGCACAGTTCCCTGCCAGCCACTTCCTCCGGCGAGTACATCGGCCACCATCCCAGTTTCAAAAAGCGATTTCCCCTCCTTAAATGCCTGCCAAGAAGCCGCCGCCCGCAATGTTGTCTCCGTCCATCCACTCATCGGGAGCAGTGTTTCCAGATCTGGGAAAAGGTGCAATCGGATTGCTGGGGAGACTCATGTTCTGAATGGTGAAAGTGCAAATGCGACTTGGCGGAGGGAGAATTTCTCACAAACTCCAGTCATGCGTTTTTACATTTTCCTGAGTGGATTTCTCCTTTTAGCGATGGGAGGCGCAGGACTTTTGATTTTAGAAAAGCCGCACTCCATCGGATTTCTTCAAGGTGCACTGACCTTGGGCGGTGGATTTTTCATTTGTGGGATTTTCTCCATCAAAATGCAGCTGCATGGATTCATCGGCAGCGGGATTTTAGCATTGCTGGGAGCAGCTCGCGGGCTGGGAAATTTGCCAGGATTGCTGAAATTTTTTTCCGGTGAACGACCACGCGGCACTGCGCCACTGTTAGAATTAGGCGTCACTTTGATATGCCTACTTCTCTTGCTGAAAGTGATGCGAACGCTTTCTATCGCGCGCCTGCGCCAGATGCTGGATTCCCAGGAATGATCAAAGGCGGCTGGCTAGCAGCGGGTAAAGTCGCATTTTCGGGAGTGTTCGGCAGAGGCGGCTTCGGTAAAAGATCTTTCCACTGATGAAGTTGATAGCCTGCGCCGATACCGCCGATTTCGCCTAACAGCTCATAACAGCGCTGCCGCCATTTTTCGTAATCCGGTGGGACGCGCTCCGCCTCCCGGCTACCAGGGAAAACGACATAGCTGACTTTTAAATCCGAAACTGGGCGATTGTAAGAGTCCGCCTTTGAATTCAACTCGCGGGCCATTCGCAAGGAGGCTTCTCCTACTTTGAATGTTGGGCCGCCATCCCCGACGATTCCGGGATAGAGTTTCCCATTGTAAATCACCACCGCGTAGTCACCGACATTCGGCGCAAACGAATCACTCGATGTCAGAATATCCACCGGGATGACAATAAACGGATCGTAATCTGCAATCAGGAAACTGCGCGCTTTTAAATCACTAATCCCCTTCTTTAAAATATCAATACGCTCCACTAACCATGCCTTGCGAGAGGCTTTCGTGGAGCTAGCTGTTAGCTCCTTCTGTGCAGCAGCGAGACGGCGCTCCCAGCCAGCAACCATCGGATTGGGAGTCGGAGTTTTCTTTAACCAACCGTAACTGGTAAATGGCTGATAGTGTGGAGAATTCACGATTTCATCTGGCATCGTCGCGAGCCGATCCCCATCAGATCCGTCCGATACCACATCCATATCTGCCTGGAGATAAAACACTTTTCTGCCGTTTGCTCCTTTCAAATGAAGAATCGTCTCACAATCATAAACGTTGTGCTTCGTCAGTAATTCGTTGAGGGAATTCGCATCTGAACGCACCCGTTTTGTTTTGTTTTCGTATAACTTGGTGAACCAGCTAGAGACTTCTGCCTTTTCCATGAGCGCAGGAAAACCAGGTAACATTTTTCCTATATCTGGATTGGAGGCTTGTAGCTCTGCCATCGTTTTAGCGGCGATGGGAACACGTAGTGAAAGCTGATAGCTCGCTTTGTAGCTGCCGTCATCGATGCGTTCTTTCGATGCAATCCCGCCCTTTTCGATTTTGACTTCCGTTTCAAATGAAATACCGGATCGCAGCTCCCGCACATCGGTCACAGGCCCTAAATCTCCTTGTGCCGTCGGGCGTTTAGCTGCCTTTGCCGCAGCAAGTTGCTCTTGGGCATCTTCTAACGATTTTTTTAACTCATCAACTTCTTGCTGATGTTTGGACGCGAGCTCGGCACGGATTTTTGCTCCAGCTTTTTGAATAAGTTCTTCTTCATTCGTGACAGCCACCCTTTGTTTTGGAGAGAAAATCTCCTTTAATCCACGTTTCACTTTGCGCGGGAAACTGGTGAAACAAAGCGCGATTCCACCGACGACCAGCAAAATCGCAGCCATTCCAAACCATCGCTGTCGATCTACGCGGCGGTTTTTGACGGTTCGTGGCTCATTCATGTCGGGAACTTTACGGATTTCTCCGTCTTCATCAATCATCGTTCTCGAAAGTTTCTCCCGACGCCTAGAGCCAGACACGGCGACCAGAAACCATCAAGGAACCCGCATTTTCGCGTGCTGCTCGGCCATTTCCCATGCCAATTCCGGCACTAGCTCTCGCCAATTCGGGTCATTTGCGTGAATCATTTTGCAAACATCGCGCCCGGTGTAGGAAAGTAGATGCTCCTCATCACATGACACAGCTTGGATCTTTCCTGTGGCTAAGAAATGTTGATAGAGATGTAAACTATCATCTGGCGGGGTGAATGTTTGTGCGTCAACAAGCTCGCCGCTTTTGCGATTTTTCCACGGGAAAACGTGAAGCGTCACCCCTTCTTTGAATAAACGCCCGAACGATTCTAACAATCCGCCAGGAAGATTTTCTGACCATTTCGGTTTAAAGAGCTCGTTTAACAAACCAATGCTCAAAATAATCCCGACTGGCTTCTGAGTGTATCGATATAAAAACGCAGCGATACGGTGAAATTCTGAACAGCGTGAAAGCAGCACGGTTTTACCCAATGCTTGTAGCTCGCTGGAGCGATCCAGAAAATCAACGGGGATCGACTTCCTTTCCGCGTAGCAAATTATGAATGGAGATTTCGCAGAGCTCGATCGCCTGGTTCTTATCTTCTTCCTTCAGCAAATTCAAAAAACCAGCACGGGACTGCTCTAACATTTTGAGATGTAGATTCAGCACCGGATCAAAACTTCCCCGCAACAGTAAAACGGGATGCCGATAGAGTGCTTCCGCGGGCTGCACCACGTCGCC
>JAAURL010000115.1 GCA_012032235.1 Akkermansiaceae bacterium
CGGAACGTCTCCTTTTCGGATAGTTGGCGGCCTCGGGCTTTTTTTGCGTGATCCTCCCCGATGTAGCAAGAGGAGTTGCGCAGGAGTCGAGGGCTTCACTTTTCGATCCAAAATACGACGACAGAGAGTGTCGATGGTTTGCTTGAGCGATTCGATTTCCTTCGCCTGGCGGGCGATGATGTCGAGCAATTCCTGTTTTTCCCTATCCTCCATTTACTACAAATCTAGTAGCATGAAACGTGCCTCCCTTGTGCTCTTCGTGAAGTATTTTTATCTTTGTTAGGAAATTCCATACCAAGGTCTCCTGCAGCCTTCGCGCATGTCGATCCCATCAAGCAGGAAGGCAAGTGCGGTGGCACTGAGTCGCAGTTTTCCGCCTGATACATCCGTTCCTTTCGGCCAAGAGAAGGTGCCTTTTTCCAATCGCTTTGCCAGAACCCATAAACCACTTCCATCCCAGTAAAGGATTTTAAGAAGACTGCGGCGTTTGTTCGTGAAGGCAAACAACGTGCCACTGCGCGGATCTTCGGCCAACTGAGTGGAGACGGTGTCGTGAAGGCCGTTGAAGGATTGACGCATGTCGCATGGCTCCACACAGAGGAAGACGCGGATACTGCCGGAAAAACTTAACATGACTCAATGGCGTTAAGCTTGATCAACAAGGCGGTGGCGAGCGGAACTTGCGCTAGTGCATCGAGATGGAACGACGCACCACCGGGTAAACGAATTTCCAGAGATTCTGCGTGTCTGCTAGATGGACTTTGTGATGATTGAGGAAGTTCAACCTCAGCCAACGAAAGCGACAAGAGCGGTGCATGGTTTTCAGGGACTCCATCGAAGGATACGCGCCTGTTGCTCGACGGCGCTTCTGAAGCCAGGTGGCAAATGTTTGATACTTGATCCCGTGATGTTTGCAAAACTCGGGGCCGCTCAACGCACTTTCCTCATAGGCAGCCAGCAACACCCCGCGGTGCTCTGCAGTTGTTCGCACTCTGCCGATGCAATCCATTTTGATCAGTTCGGTATCTGAGTTCGTTGTCGTCATAGATTCCAAACCTATGACGACAACGACACGACATCCGCAACGACAGAAACACGGTGCTTGGGACTACGCTTACCAAAGGTCTACAAGGCGGAAGTGATCCTAGCTTACTCTTCATCACCGCTATATGCATAAGAATTTCAATGTCGTGTTGCCGATGGCGGATTTATGCTTATGCACATTGATGCCACGTGCGAAAAATCATTTCGCCCAAGCACAAGGCCCGGCTGTTCCGAATGTGCAACCGATCACTTGATTGCGCTTCGTGAATTTTGCGTTGGCCAAGCCGCCTGAAATCATGGCTAACTGGAGCATATGCAATGGTATTATTCAAAAAATGGAACGCAACTAGGTCCTGTTTCTGAGGCTGATCTGCGCGGGAAAATCGCTTCGGGAGAAGTCGCGGCCGTAGATATGATTTGGAAAGAAGGCATGGGGGATTGGCAGCCCGCGGGTAGCGTGAAGGAGCTTGCCATTTCCGCAGTTTCTCCCGGTGCGTCTTCCCCGCCACCGGGAATGACAGGTTCTCCTTACTCATCGCCAGCCTATCCCGTGCATGGTGGGCCGGAGATCCCTAACTATTTGTGGCAATCGATCTTGGTGACGGTGCTTCGTTGTTTGCCATTTGGTATTCCGGCGATTGTCCATGCGGCAAAGGTCGATGGTCTCAAGGCGAGTGGAAATTTTCCCGCGGCAGCCGAGGCTTCAGCGAAGGCAAAAAGTGGTGCTTTATTTCGCTGATCGCATGGTTGGTGTTTTTTGTCATTTATATAGGAGGCGCGATCATCATCGGCATTTCTGGAGTAGCAGGAGCTGCGGGAGCTTCAGGAGCGCCGTGATTTTCTCATCATGTATAAAGATCGGGCATTATGGCTGGCCCTTAGCGTGCTCGCCCTGACTTTCTCTGCATACTCATTGCGTGAGAACGGGCGGGCGGGGTGTGCCTTGGTTACCGCCGTGCTATTTTTAAGAAAATTACCACCTTAAATTGCCCAGGCTGCGGGATGACACGTGCGGCGTTTGCGACTTTGCATGGGCAAATCGGTGCAGCGTTTCGCTTCAATCCGGTAGGGATGATTTTGGGGCCGCTGGCTTGCATAGGAATCGGTTTGGAATTGTTAGGTTGGGTGCGTGGGAAGGAGCCGCCCTTTCGCCTGAAAGTCGGAAAGATCGGGAGCTGGGTGATTTTCTGGGTTGTGATGAGTTTTTGGATTTTAAGAAATATTCCATACTGGCCGTTCACACTGCTATCCCCACCATAGAATTCTCCCAAGAAATTCAGGGCTTCTACGTTTGACGGAGTCCGATGATGGGTTCTTTGGGCTTTGCGGTCTCGGTTTTGAGCACCAGAACCCGCGCTGTGCTGGAGTGTGGAAAGCAGAGTAACTTGGGCTTGCGGGCGGGGGCAAGTCGTGGGATTTTTCTCACCTGCCGCAGGGCGTAGGCCGATCAACCAATGGTGGCGTGATTCTCGGATCACAACCCCGTTTTTTAGCATGGCCGCAGCTCCCGCGAGTGGATCATTGGTGGCACAGTGCGGCCGGTTTCGGCTGGCCGCGCTGTGACCCCGTTCGGGAGATCGTCTCATCCTTTCTTCTGGCAGCTGCCCCTGCGTCAGACCTCATCCAAAGATACTGACGCCATGAAACAAAAACCATCCAGCGGCAAAGCTGCCTCCCGCCGCGCCCCCAAGAAGGGTGCAAGCCCGCAGCCATCCATCAACACCCAAACCCACCCTGATGCGGCTGGCATCGACGTGGGAGCCGAGGAATTTGTCGTGGCCGTGCCTCCAGGTCGCTGCGAAGAACCGGTCCGCACCTACACCACTTTCACCAGCGGGGTGCATGCACTGCGCGAATGGCTGTTAGAATGCGGCATTAAAACCGCTGCCATGGAAAGCACCGGCAATTACTGGATCACGCTTTATGATGTTCTGACCGAAGCTGGCATTGAGGTCTATCTGGTCAACGCCCGCCATGTGAAAGGCGTTCCCGGCAAGAAGACCGACGTGTGCGATGCCCAATGGCTCCAGCAACTCCACGCCGCGGGACTGCTGCGCAAATCCTTCCGCCCCGCGCTCGGGATCGTGCCGCTACGTTTCCTCATGCGCCACCGCGCCGAGATGGTCGGCGATGCGGCCAAGCAGCTCCAACTCATGCAGAAATCCCTCACCGAGATGAATCTCAAGCTCCAACATGTCTTCAGCGACATCGACGGTGTGAGTGCCCAAGCCATCATCGATGCCATCCTTGCCGGCGAGCGCGATGCGAAGAAGCTCGCCGCCTTGCGTGACAAGCGCTGCCGCAGCAGCCCCGAGGACATCATCGAGGCCCTGCGCGGCGACTACCGCGAGGAATACCTCTTCGTGCTCGGGCAAAGCCAGCGAACCTACCGGCAGTTGCGCGAAGCCATCGCGGCGTGCGATGAAAAGCTCGGCGAACTGGCCGCCCGCGTGGAATGCGAAGTGTCCGGTCCGCTGCCGGAAGCCCCCAAAGGCCAACGCCATGTCGGCAAGAACAGCCCACAGTTTGCGGTTTTTGAAACCGCCTGGCGGTTTTACGGAGTGGATCTTGGCGGAGTGCCGGGCATCTCGTCGGGCCTGCTTGGCGCGCTCATCAGCGAGGTCGGCACACGAGAGCAGCTGCTGGCCGCCTTTCCCACCCCGGAGCGATTCGCCTCGTGGATGGGGCTGTGCCCGGACAACCGGATCAGCGGCGGCAAAGTGCTCAAGGCTAAGACCCGCAAGGTGCAAAGCCGATTGGCGGGTGCGTTTCGGCTCGGAGTATTCGGCCTGCAACGATCCCAAACCCAAATGGGAAGTTACCTGCGCCGGATGAAAGGCAAAATGGGCAAAGCGGAGGGCACGACCGCCGCCGCGCACAAACTGGCACGCATCGTCCACGGCATGATCAAGAGTCAAAAGCCCTACGACGAAAAAGAGGCGTTCAAACTTACCCCGCAGAGCGAGGCCCGTAGGCGTAAAGCCTTGGAGAAACAAGCTGCCGCCCTCGGATTTACCCTCCAACCCGCCGCCGCATAACAGTTCAAGTTAGTCGGGAGGTTTTAAGTCCTCCCTCGTGAATTCGGGGGAGGACTTTTCAGTTTCTCGGTCCGGAAACTTACCTCAATAGGATCGTGCGAAATGTGAGGTTGATGCGTGGCGCTTTGACTTTCTTCGATTTCGGAATGCTGTGCAGCCAATGAGTCTGCGTCGCATCCTTCATCACCAGCAAGCTACCACTTTCTAACAAGATGCCGAGCGTTTCTAAACTGCGTTTGTGTTTGAAGGAGAATTTTCGCTCAGCACCGAAACTCACGGAAGCAATCGTCGTGTTTTTCCCCAGCGATGCTTCGTCATCACTATGCCATGCCATGCCTTCATTCCCGTCGTGGTAGAGATTGAGTAAGCAAGAATTGAAACTAGTTCCCGTGAGTTTTTCGACGATGGTTTTTAACTCTGCCAGCTCCTGCGTCCAATGCAGCGCCTGCTTGGTCGTTCCAGAATAGGTATAGGAAAAGTTAGAATCTCCATACCACGCCACTTTTCTAGCAGTGATGATTCGCTTTCCAAAAATGATCGCTTCGTCATTTTTCCACGGGATATGATGCAGCAGAGTTTCATAATAACGCCGTGTTTCTGAAATGCTTAGAACTGGCCCGTAATAATTCACAGTGCCATCGCAGGGCAGAAGATTCGCCGTAGAATCATTGCTGAAGAGATCCATATTTTTTAGAATGACTCGGTTTGTCGAGAAAGCAAGCTGCCCGCGCCACACTTCTTGTTAGGGCTCCTGCATTAGGGCTCCTGCATTAGGGATACTTAAATCATTTTTGACCACGGATTACACAGATTGCACAGATTTTCATCAGGAAATGATGGCGCAAATCGCATTTGAGCCATATCATGGTTCGTTCCGTAGTATTGAAAGGCTCTTTGCCTCAATTCAATCCGTGTAATCTGTGTAATCCGTGGTTCCTATCTTCGATTTCTCGATAAGCTCTCCCTAGTGTAGAAACCCTACACTTCTTGTTCCTTCGCTCTTTGTCACAAAAAATCCTCAATAGAGGGAGTTGCCATGGCGGCTGTTTTCCCTAGCATCTGACCGGTAATGATCGCTATCCACGAATCTCTCTCTGCTGCTGTCGCAAATGGCAGCCTACTCGAATCCGCAAAACCAACATTGCTTCCCTGCTAGCCGGGACAACTAGCGAAATCGCACCGCGTGTGGTCGAAGAACTGATCCACACGGGTGCCTGGGAAGAACTCAATGATCGTTTTTTCAAAACCCTAGCTTTCGGCACTGGTGGTCTGCGTGGACGGACGATTGGCCGCGTCATCACGAAGGTCGAGCAAGGAGCTGGTGGACCCAATGGCCGCCCGGAACATCCATGTGTCGGCACAGCGACGATGAATTTTTACAATGTCAGTCGCGCGGTTAGAGGTTTGATCGCCTACACCCAAAAATTCGCAGGGCCGGACCGCAGACCCGTGTTGGTTTTTGCTCATGACACCCGTCACTTTTCTCGCGATTTTGCAGAATTTTGCGCCAAAGTCAGCGCAGATCTCGGCTGCGATGCCTATCTATTTGAAGGCCCACGTTCGACGCCTCAGCTCTCCTTTGCCGTCCGTGAACTCCGCGCCGATGCTGGAGTGGTTCTAACAGCCAGCCACAATCCTGCCCACGATAATGGATTTAAAGCTTACTTTAATGACGGCGCACAAATCGTCGATGTTCACGCGGAAAGCATCATCCAAGAAGTCAATGCAATCACCGAAGAGCATTATGATATCGTTAGCAATCCCGGGAAGATCACGATCCTCGGCGCGGAAATGGATGCGCGCTACACTTCTCTGCTCAAGACCTTGTTACTGAAGCCTTCTCTGTTAGAAAGCGCGTCCACCAAAGTCGTTTTCACCAATTTGCATGGCACTGGCGGTCACATCAATGTGCCGATGCTGCGTGATTTCGGCTTCGATGTTCTCACTGTCCCACAACAAGACATTCAAGACGGACGTTTCCCTACGGTGGAATCACCAAATCCTGAAAATGGTCCGGCTTTAAAAATGGCCATCGACCTCGCTGAGCAAACTGGCGCGGAAATCGTCATTGGCACGGATCCAGATGCAGATCGCATGGGAGTCGCCGTGCGCGATGCGGCAGGGAAAATGGTGCTGCTCACAGGCAATCAAATCGGCTCGCTGATAGCGTGGTACCGTTTGAAAACTTGCTTTGAAATCGGGTGGCTCACCAATGCAAATCGCAACCGTGCAGTGCTAGTAAAAACTTACGTCACTACAGAACTCCAGCGCGCGATTGCAGATGGATTTGGCGTTGGAATCGTCGATACCCTAACAGGATTTAAATACATCGCTGCCAAACTAAGGAAATACGAGGAAGCAATCCCCGTCGACAAGAAAGGCGATTATCGTTCACTCACCGAAGCGCAAACCCGCGCTCTGCGTTTAGAGTATTCCCGTTTCTTTGTCTTCGGCGGAGAGGAAAGTTACGGCTATCTGGGCTCCGATGCAGTCCGCGATAAAGACGCGAATGGCGCCGCCGTCATGTTTGCTGAAGTCGCAGCTTACGCGAAATCCGTCGGCAAAACTTTACCCGAGTTGATGGACGAAATCTATATCGAGTTCGGCTACTATTTAGAGATCGGAAAATCCCTCGTCATGGAAGGCGCAGACGGCGCAGCAAAAATCCAAAATCTCGCGAGCTCTTATGCCCAAAACCCACCCACAGAAGTCGATGGTTCCGCAGTCGTCCGCATCCGGGATTTCGCCAAACAAGATCTTTTCGATCAGGAAGGAGATTTATTACCTAAAGAGAAGATGCTCTTCGTCGATTTGGAAGACGGCCGCTCCTTCGCCGTTCGCCCATCTGGCACCGAGCCAAAGATCAAGTATTACCTCTTCGGTAAACACGCGCCCGGCAGCGATCTAACAGTGCAAAAAACTGCGGTGGAAAACAGCCTAGCCAGTCTGTGGGCATGGATCGAGGCAGATGCTGCTAAGCGTTAGATCAGAAAAGGAAAATGGATTTAGCCGCAAAAAGGCACAAAATTCACAAAAAGAAAGAGTTTGAGAAATGGGTTCCGTCAAAGTGACTCACCTGAAAAGTGATGCCGAAAGTTGATGCAGTCATTTCCACAACTCTCTAAAAATCTGTTTAATCCGCGTAATCTGCGGTTTAGAAATTTTACCCTATTTTCCTTTGTAGGCTTATTTCGTGGGGGGCATCATGTAAGAGAGAAGCGATCCTAACCGCTCCCTCAGTTTTGCGCGCGGGACGATCGCGTCGATCAAGCCGTGCTCTAACATGAACTCCGCTGTTTGGAAGCCAGGAGGGAGATTTTGGTGAGTCGTTTCCTTCACAACGCGTGGCCCGGCAAAGCCGATCATGCATTTAGGTTCTGCTAGATTGATGTCGCCGATGGTGGCAAAGGACGCCGTCACTCCACCCGTCGTGGGATGAGTCATCAGGGAAATATAAGGCAATTTCGCCTCGGAAAGTCGCGCCAGTGCGCCGCAGGTTTTTGCCATTTGCATCAGGGAGAGCATTCCTTCCTGCATCCGTGCTCCGGACGACGCGGAAATGATAATGACGCCGCGTTTTTCAGCGATGGCGGTCTCGATCGCACGAGTGATTTTTCCCCGACAACAGATCCCATGGAGCCTGCAAAGAACTTGAAGTCCATCACGGCGATCATTGCACGTTGGCCGTCGATGCTGAGGCGGCCAGAAATCACCGCGTCATCCATACCCGTTTTCTCTCGGAGCCCCGCGGTTTTCTCCTCATAGCCTTTGAAACCTAGAGGATTCGCGGAAATTAATCCAACTTCCGTTTCTTCAAACGTACCTTCATCTGCTAACAATGCGATCCGCTCGCGGGAATCCATCAGGAAATGATGTCCGCAATGTGGGCAGACTTGCAGGTTCTGCTTTAGCTCCAAAACGTGGATCAATGCACCGCAATCCGGGCATTTGACCCACAGCCCTTCCGGCATATCTTCGCGGCGGTCGAGACTACGGAGACGCGGTTTACTGAAAATTCCCATGAGTGTGTTAGAAAGTTACTTTAAAATCGGAGCTGTCGCAGCAAGCCTCGCGTGGCAGCCAAATTAGAGCCCCGAGGTGACGACGACAATCCCCTTTTGCAAGATCTTATGCAGGCGCATTGTGCCAATGGAAGATGACATCGGAAAAGTAATGGCCTGATGCTTGTTCATCCCGGAAGATTGACTCTACCTTTCACAGAAGTTAAGATGTCAATATGTCGACGGCGGAATTGAGAGAGATAGTTGCTTCCTTGGCGAAAGCACAAAGGGAAACTGATAAGCAGCTAAAAGAGCTAGGAAAGCAAATCGGCGGGCTGGGCAACAAATTCGGCACGTTTACGGAAGGAATGTCATACCGCCCTCTCGAAAAAATCTTGGCTAAGGAGTTCAAAATGAATGAGTTCATCGCGCCTCAAGTAACAGTCCGCAGAGGTCAAAAAGTCGAAGAATACGACATCCTCGCCTACAGTAATGGCAGTATCGACAAAGGTATGATCGTGGAAATCAAAAGCACTCTGCGCAAAGAGGACATCATCCAAATGAAGCGCAAAATGGAGGAAATTTTCGATTGGTTGCCGGATCATAAAGACAAGACCTTTTACGGGGTGGTCGCCTGCGTTTCCGGCTCCCAAGAGCTGAAAAAGGAAATCATGAAAAACGGTTGGTATCTCGCCCATATTGGAGACGATCTCTTCGAGCTGGAAACGCCAAAAACTTTTAAAGCAAAGGACTACAAAGCTGTCTCCTGATTCAGCTTTGCGCGCGGCAGGCTAGAGATTCATCTTGATGGAAGGGATTGGCCCGGAAAGAATGATCTGCCAATTTCCATGAGAGCTCATCCATCGGTCAATGTCGCACGGCTCACGTATTTATTAGTATGTGAAGCTGCTGGCGTAGCGATCGCGCTAAGCACGAATCTCTCGATTGGCGTTGGTTTGCTGGGTGGGCTGGGCGTGGCGGCGTTATTCATTTGGATGGAGACCTTGATGAAAGGCTTTACCTTGCGCGGGTTTTCCACGGCTAGTTTCGGGCTAGGTGTCGGCCTGTTCTGTGCTTGGCTGTTGACGCGGGTGGATGTTTCAAATCTCATCAATCTCGCATTTCGCGATAAACTCATCACGGAAAATGGCGAGTTGGATGTGCAAGTCGATTTGTGGGTGAATGCGCTAAAACTGTCGATTGACGTGGCGCTTTACGCGAGCCTCGGTTTCCTGGGAACTGTTTTGGCGCTGCGCAGCAATCGCGATGATTTCGCGTTCATCATTCCTTATGTTCGATTTCGTCAAGATTCCTTGGGAGGTCAGCCTGTGGTGTTAGATTCTGAAGCAGTGATGGATGGCCGGGTGCTGGGGATTTTCCGGTCAGGATTTCTGCACGGACGCTTAATCGTGCCGCGATTTATTTTGGATGAGCTACAAACAAAAGCAGCCAATGCATCAGGTCCAGATCGGCACCGGGCTCAACGCGGACTCGACAGCCTGGAGCAGATGCAAAATCCGCCGACATCCAGATTTCCATTCACGATAATTCTCTCTCCAGCGTTGCTGAAACGGTCCACTCCCGCTTGCTCGAAACGACGCGCTTACTGGGTGCACGGTTGATGACAGTGGATGAAAACGTGGCGAAGGTCGCGAAAATCCAAGGCCTAGACGTGCTAAATATCAACGACTTGGAAGAGGCGCTAAAGCCGACTGTCGCCGTCGGCGAACGGGTGCGGATCGCCCTGGTGAGAGCTGGAAAGGAAGATCACCAGGCTGTCGGTTACTTGCCGGATGGAACGATGATTGTCGCGAACCACGCGGTGGCGAAAATGGGGTCTGCGGTGGATCTCGTCGTTGTGAGCACTTTGCAAACAGCCAGCGGCACAATGGTTTTCGCAGAGATTTACAAGCCGAGCTGATACGATTTCTAGAAAGTGAAAGCAGCCGTTGCGCGTGAAATGGAGCGTCGAGAATAAGTGCGGAGTCAGAACTGTTCGGCATGGTTGATGCTTGGATGGTGCTAAAGCTTGGAT
>JAAURL010000116.1 GCA_012032235.1 Akkermansiaceae bacterium
ATGCTTCGCGCTTAGTGTAATCCAACCCAGAGGGCCATTTGGGCGTTTCATCGAGCTCTTCATTTTCATCTTTGGCTCGCTTCATGTATTGATCATTCTCCTCGCTAGGGTCGAATGGTTTTAGTGGATCATTTTTTTCAAGATCATCTAGGGCAAGCCTAAAGAAACTAAGAGATTTTTTATCCTCTTCTTGCATCTTTGCGAAACGACTACGCCTCTCTGCATTCCTTGTTTTCTCAAGCGCTTCGGATTCAGCCAATTCTGTTTCTCTCTCTCCCTTATTGAGTGACAACCTATTTTTTTCTAATCGTTTTTTCGTGCGGATCACGTCTTGGATGACATATTCAAAATCCTTAGATGCAACGAGGCGCTCTTGACTCAGTTCTTTTAAACGAGGCAGAAATAATGCACTGCCATCTTGTTGTTTAAAATCACTAGCAGGTCGGATTCGATCATGCTCTAGCGCATGATCCAGAAACGCTTCACCAAAATCAGAAGCGTCCTCAATACTAGGAAGAACGATATCTGAGGAAACTCCGTCATTTTGCGTCGATGAACCCGAGGGTAAATAAAACTTTTGAATGGTGACTTTAACCGAACCCGCCTGGTCTCTAGGAGCAAACAGAGGCATCATTTTACCAATATCCATCGGTTGTTGAACGGTACCTTTTCCAAATGTCGAGGAACTACCGACAACTACCGCACGCCTATAATCTTGAAGAGCACCTGCCAAGATCTCCGTCGCTGAAGCACTACCCTTATCAGTTAACACGATCAACGGTCCCGTATAGATGGGCTTCTCATCGTCTGAATCATTTACTTTCACTTGGCCTAAAGTGTTTTTCACCTGTACGACCGGCCCTGGCTCAATAAAAAATCCTGTCATCCGGCGCACTTCCTCTAATGAGCCACCACCATTGCCTCTCAGGTCGAGAGCCAGACCATCAATTTTTTCTTTGACTAAGCGCTTTAAGATTTTTTCTACATCGACAGAGCAACGAACTTTACCTTCATCAAAATCGGCATAAAAAGATGGCAAAGTAATAACACCCAAGCTCACACTTTTATCCTCAATTTTCATCTGGATCACTTCGGCACTGGCTTGCTCATCCTTTATTTCCACCTTGCCACGCGGGATGACGACTATTTTCGTTTCACCTATGATACCACCTGCAGGCTCTACTTTCAATGCCACAGACGTGCCTTCCTCTCCACGAATGTAATCAACTACTTTGTCGATTTTCATAAACATGATGTCGATCATGTCTTCTGGTTTTCCAGTATTTAAACTATCGACAGCGACAATGCGATCGTTGAGTTTTAGTGATCCCTCACGATCCGCTGGCCCACCGACCACAATGCCTTTGATTTTTGTAGCCCCGTCCTCTTCTGCTTGGAGAACGGCACCCACGCCGACCAGCTCGTTCCTCATACTATCTTTTAAGCGGCCAGTCTCACGATCCGACATATAATCCGTGTGTGGATCATATGATTCTGCTACCGCACTCAGAAAATAACTAGCGATCTCATCATCACTTACATTTTTTACACTGTTAAGAAATCGCTTATAACGTAATGATACTTTCTCTTTAGGGCTTCGGTCCGCTCTCACAGAGTCAGACTTATTTTGCTCTTTCGCCATTCTTAAAAGCGTTTCACGCCGCAACGCTTCCAGAAGAATCGCCTCTTTAATCTGTAATTTCCAAATTTCTTCGGCTTCTTTCTGATTTCTTGGCCACGGCGCATCTTTACGCGTGAGCAATACAGATTCATTGGAAGAAAAATCAAAATCCTCTCCATTTAACAAACTCTCTTCTTGAGAAATACGCTCTTCTACACGCTTTTTGAAAACCTGATAGATTTCATTCGCTGCTGACATGCTGTTCCCGTGGAGCAATAACGTGTGAAGCTTATCTCCGTATTCCGCATTAAAGCCATCCACATCAGACTGAATAAAATAAAGGCGCTGAGGATCTAGATTTCTAAGGAAACTGTTTAGGAAACGTTGACTGAGGTTTTTATCAAAAGGAAGTTTAGCGAAATGACTATTCTGGAGTTTGATCGCCATTTGCTTTCCCACTTCGTTGAAATCCGCTTGCTGTGCACAAGCCGAACACGACAAAACGACCAAAGCTGCCAGAGATGCTACTTTTTTGGACCAAGAAATTGCCATGGGATTTTAAGGGGAGTGGTGTTGAACGAACTAAAGAAAATTGCCACAATTCGGTAATAAGTCGATTTCTAAAAAACTGAAATTCTCTCCATTACTTCGTTTTTTGCTTGGCTAGCCACTGCTGGAAGTGAGCTTCCACTTCAGCTTTCTGCTGTTTTTCAAGATTCAACTGATGTCCTAGATTCGGAATCCCCATCAAAGCAATAGGTCTGCGAGTAAGCTGGACTTCGATTTCAAGCAGATTACCACGTAAAATTTGCAATTTCACTTTTTGGTTCGGCTTAATCGATGTGATTTTACGTGTAAAAGTTTCAATCAAGATTGGCTTATGCCAAACCTCACGATCCAGCCCGACAATGATATCATTCGGCTTTAAACCAGCTTTCTGCCCGGGACCACCCTCATTTACTGATGAGACATGTATCCCGTAGCGCGGTTTGGCATCACCTGGAACGGCAACCTGCACCGCACTATTTCCCATCGCTATCCCTATAAACCCAGTGCCTTCCGTCAAATACTGATCTTTGATCAATTCAAAAAGCACCTCATTACAACGGGCTCTAACCTCAGGGTCGGCTGCTGTCCTCGAATGTTTCAAAAGCTCAGGCATTGAGATCACTGGCTGAGATCTTCCCCAGTCCAGTAATTTAGATTGGGCCTGCTCACGATCCGCAAATCGCGGCTCTCCTAGTCCAAGAAGCAAATTTTCCGGTAAAGACTCAGCATCCGACGCTAATGCACCAGAAAAACAAAAAATAATTAACCGAAAACTGAACCTAGAAATATGATTCCACTTCAATCGAAAATCCCGAAATGATCTGAGCTGATGACCAATCAGATTATCGAATTTTTTAATGAAAATCGACTGGAGCATTTCACGGGGATTCTCAATTTGGAAAATTTCCGTTAACGGCAAGGATGTTCTAAATAAAATTAATTACCTTCAAACGGACGCTTCTGCGGAACTTCAATCGCATCATTACGCTGAAGCCGTATATCCTTAAATTGAGGGTTGTTTAAATTATACTCCTTGGACTTACCTGCACGTGTCAATCGAACGCGTCTCATTGTTCCAAACTCTGTCGGACCTCCAGCATTTTGAATCGCCTGCCATAAGGTCAGCTCGTTATTAAAGGGAACAGGACCTGACTTTCTAACCTGTCCGCCTAATGTGACAGTCTCTTGATTGACATCGATGTTTTCAGCATCAGTAAGCACCTGAATCGTAGGATTCGTATAAATCTCCGCATTCTTGTATTGCTGCTGAAGAATGATCGCCAACTGCTGACTTCTCAAACCTGCGGCCCTAACAATGCCGATGTAGGGCATATTAATCGTGCCGCCTTCTGATACTGGATAATTACCAGTAACTTGAGCTTTTTCCTTATCTGGCACACCAGAAATCGAAATTTTAATGCCCTTTCCTGCTTGAATTTGTCCCGATGCAACGCACAGAGAAAATACAGTGGATATAAATACGAATAATAATTTTCTGAAGTTCATGATCATCATCTTTCAAAATAGATTAATATAATTCTGAGTCTTTGCTGCGATCTGCAGCTTGAGGTTTAGCCGTTGTAGGACTGGAAGAACCGATGGCTGAGCCGATTTGTGATTCAGCAGGCGCATAATAGGTATAGTAGCTTGTGTAGTATTGATACTGACTGTCACTGCGAACATCGACATTATTCAATACAACACCAATCACGTTTCCACCTACGTTTTCGACAGCTTGCTTTACGCGCATTAGCATATTTCTTGGTAACTTACGATGCTGCACCACAATCATTGTTAGGTCCACTTCACTCGCGAGAACTGATGCGTCACTTACTCCAAGAATGGGAGGGCTATCGACGAGCACTAAATCAAAGCGCTGCTTCACGTCTTGAATTAACTCTGACATCCGGCGTGAATTAAGAATACCTGCTGCATCGGATGGCAGAATACCGGATGGCATAAAATAAAGATTATCTACTGGCGTTTGGAGAATCACGTCTTCCAACATTAACTCAGTAGTTAGATAATTGGTTAAACCAACCGAATTATTGATATCAAAGAACGTATGCAATCGAGGTCTGCGTAAATCCGCATCAATCATCAAAGTCGTATAGCCGCCCTGTGCACAGATGTATGCCAAGTTGACCAAAGTGGTTGATTTTCCTTCACCAGCACCACCCGAAACAACGGTGATTGCATTGTCTTCTGGATTTTTTCGATTAAACTCAATGTTTGTCCTGAGAATTCGGTAAGCTTCTGCATCAGGACTCATCCCATTTTGCTTGTGAAGCACACCAACATCTTTTGGTATAACTGCTAGAACCGGGACTTGGAGATAACGCTCTACATCTTCAAGACTCTTTACCGATGTATCAAGATACTCTAGGAAAAAACGCGAATTCCGACACCAAAAATCAAACCAACCACAGCACCCAAAATGAGGTTGAGTTTGACGTTTGGACTGGATTGCCCTTTCGCTATTTTTGGGAATTGGTGAACAATCACACTTTCATCCGTTATTTTCCCTGAAATAACCTCTGCAAGTTGCTTGATTTTCATCTCATGGAGCAAAGCTTGATCCGTTTCTAACTCTCTCTTTGCTTCAACATAGTCTTGAGTGTCTCTGGTCCTAACAATTGCGTCATCCTTGGTTTCAGTTTTTCTGATTTCGATGCTTTTCAGTCGTTCCCTTGCCATTTCTAACTTAGCATTCAAAGTCGACTTTAAATTAACGACCCCTTCATCGAGTTGACGTTTCATTGCGCTGATTTGATCAATCGCTTGCAAAACATCGGGGTGACGATTTCCTAGTCCTCCGATCTTGAGTGATCCCAATAGTCGGTTTGCCTCTAAATATTGAGGATACAAGGTTTTGATGATATTTTCATCTAAATCAAGGCTGGCAGCGTAAATTATTAATTGCTCACTTTCATAGCCAAGAAGAGTTTTTATCTGGGTTTCAAGTTGGATTTTTTCCTCCTCTAACTGATTGAATGTTTGAAGGGCCGTCCGTGCACTTTGGTTTTCATCAATACCGCTTGTCCCGAAGAGCATGCTTTCACCACCATCAACAATCCCTTTTGTTTTAGAAATCGTGTTAACAACCTTTCTTCTGCCTTCCACTTTATCTTCTTGCTCGCGGACCGCCTTATTCAATTCAAACAAGGCTTTCTCTGCCTCTCTTGTCTCAATATCAGATCGATAAGTTTTGTATGAATTTACGACTTCTTCAGCGATGGCACAGGCAATATCCTTGTCTGTGTGGCGAACACGAATCGAAATAAAGTCACTACTCCTAACAATTTGAGTTGTAACAATACCCTTCAGAACTTCAACAACAGTGTCTTTGTCTATCCCCCATCGCGTTACTAAGTCCAACTTTTCTGCAACTTTTGATAGTGAATTAGAGCTAGTGATTTTCTGGAATTCGGTCCCAAAAAATTGAGCTGATGTTCTATTTGCTCCAGAAGCTTCTCTCATTCTGTCACCAAATGGCGACATACCGCCTGACTTGGATCGAACTTCGATTTGTGCCTCACTATCGTATTTCTTTGGCATCACATAGGTGATTACCGCGGCTGTCATTAGGACAAGAAATAGAGTCAACAGAATAATACCGTAGCGATTTTTGATCACTTGCCAGTAATCGACTGCATGGAGAGCAGCTTCATTTTGTTGTGAAGATTGGGTATTCATTGGAATTATTATTTCACGTTTTTAGTGAAGATCAATCGCAAACAAAAACTCCCGCAATGTGAATAACATTGCGGGAGCTTCGAATGAATTAGCAATTAAGATTACAGATAAATTAAGTTCCCGTTTATTTTAGATTAGAATTCAGCGCTTACGCCAATGCTAAATCTATTACGGTCATAGTCTCCATTTGTAAAATCAGAGCCTTGGTTGGTGTAGGTGTAAGCAGCTGTTCCGGTGAGATAGTCGTTAAATTTGACAGACATGCCGATGTTGCCGCTGAAAACTTCCTCTTCTTGATCTGGGGCGGTGCCGGTGACGCCCGGACCCGTGATTCTACCTTCATTAAACGAAGTTGGAATATAATCAATTCCACCGAACACTGAAAACATCGGAGAAATTGCATATTCAGAAGAAATCCCTAATCGGAAAGTTCTACGGTCATCAAACTCAACAAGATTTCCGCCAATAGAACGAACAGTATCATAATTTTCGATGCCGTAGCGGGCAAAAGCTCTCAGACTAAACTGTTCTGTCATTTGCGAGTTCAGAGCAAGCTCTCCATAAGGACTAGAAGTATCTTGGCCATCATCGACTCCGCGAAGCTGAGCGCCAACACGGATAATACCCACCGTGGTCGGGCTGAATCGTTGCTCTACACCAGCTAAAATATAGTGGCTGTGAGAGTCCGAGGAACTATCACTACCATAAGTTTGACCATAGCGATACTCTCCAGTTAAGACAGTTTGAGGCCCAAGCTGATAGCGAAGTTGGTTGTAGACTTCCCAAGTGAACCGATCATTATTGTCGAGATCTGGATAGGTAGCACCTGTGAGTGAGAAACCAGTGTATGTCGCGAAACGCTCAGTCCAACGATAACCAATCGAGTTATCTGTCTGCCAGTAAAAATACTCGCTTAGTTGGCGGGAAGAAGCGATTCCCGAAGAGTAATCTGGCTCTAGCTCGTAAGATACAAAATTACGGCTCGAAAAACGAAGGCGCTCGCTGAAGCGGTGAGTTAGATTGACACCGACGCGGGACTGACTAGCTACATCATCGATTCCATCTGGAGCATCTGCATAGTAAATGAGGCCCAAGCGAGCATAAATATCCCAAGTGGTTTGCGGTGTGATGTTGACTACAGAGAGACCAACGTAAGGGTTGATGCCGACAGATGACTCCTCCTTGAGGCCGTTCCCTGGAGCGACATTATCGTCATAAATCGCACTCACGCCGACAGCCCATTTGAGTGGGATGGACTCTTGAGCTTCGCTACCGACGTAGTAAAGACCCTGCGCAGAAGCGGAAGCCGCCGTGAGCAAGCCAATAAAAATAATTGGAAGTTTATTTTTCATTTATTAAATGTGTTGGGGAAATTTTCTTGATGCTCTAACTAACTTGACTTGATTAAGGATTGACGTTGGAAACGTCTGGGGGAGCAATCAAGACAGGAGGTATATTTGGAATCAATGGATAGCCACCTGGACCACCTGGTGTCGGACCCACTGGGCCCTGACCTGGGAAATCGAGAGGATTTCCTGCGCTTGCAACTTCGCCAGCCGGGCTTTTCGCACTCTTCGAACCTTTCGAGCTTGCACCGGTTTCGCCAAGATTGGGATCGAGCTTCGCAAGAACCGCTTGAACCGCGCTGAGAGCATCAGGAGCAACCGCTACAGCGCACTGTGAGATCAGGCGCATTTGCTCAGGAGCCGCCATGGCTGCAGCTTCTACGATTGCAGCTACAATTTTGGTGTCAGCGACAGAAGCCTCGATCGCAGATTTAACGATTTCACAGGCGCAACCTGGAGCAGCAGCCACTTCCTTTGAAACAATTTCAAGAACCTTCGATTGATCATTTTCACAGCACTGGCAACTGAAGCCGTGAGAGCCGCGCAATCTACAGGGGCAGCGTTGACTTGGATAAGTCCAAGAGCAGCACTTATAAGAGCAAATGTTACTGTTTTTTTCATACGATTTCTTGTTATAGATTATTTTGAGATTTTTGGAGCGGGCAGCGGGAATCGAACCCGCATGTCTAACTTGGAAGGATAGCGCTTTACCACTAAGCTATGCCCGCGATGTGAGTAAAGTGAAGCCAGCTTTTGGTGCCCTAGCAAGTCTTTTTTAGCTTTCTTTTGAATAATTTCGGCTTCGTTTATAAAAATCATAAAGAACTCATCATCAATGTATTAGATTCAAGAATTAGGGAATTTTTGAAAGTTTGCTAACAGCACCTTAAAATTTTTCCTGATTCGTTCTGGGGAAATCACATCCGTTCACAGATTTTTCTACAGCCCAGTCGGATGATCAATGAACTCCCACGGGATAGAGAATTTATCGGAAATCATTTCTGAAAGCGCTTTCACACCGAAGGTTTCGGTCGCGTAATGGCCTCCATAAAACACGTTCATTCCAAGCTCTTCTGCCAAAGGAAAACTCCAGTGCGGTCCTTCTCCGGTAATGAAAGTGCTCACTCCTACGGCTGCGACTTTCGCGACTTCACTACCTGCTCCACCGGTGATGATTCCGACGCTGGAAATCTTTTCTGGCCCGGCTGGGCAATGATGAACTGTCCCGTTGAGAACTGATTGAAGTTTTCCAAGGAGCTCGCTTCTTGTGCCGTTCCATGTGCCACGGATCCCGATGGTTAGTCGATTGTGGTCGAGAAATGGCTCAGCGTTTTCTACTCCTATCGCATTTGCTAGGAGAATATTATTCCCAAAAACGGGATGTATATCCAATGGCAGATGGGAAGAATAGATTGCTAGCCCTGCATCCATCGCGACTTTTATTTTTTGATAAAAAGCCCCGGTTATGGGCCGTGCTCCTTGCCAAAACATCCCGTGATGAACGATCAGCAATCCTGCTCCTCCCTCTGCCGCCGCCTTAACTACTGGTAAGGAGGCATCGACTGCGGCAACGACGCGCGGAACCTTTCCCGAGTTGGTTAATTGCAGCCCATTCATTGATCCCTGATAATCAGTAATTAGCGATGTTTTAAGCTCTGTTTCCAAAAACGCGATGACTTCATTAAGTGCAACCATGGCCTAGGCTAATCATATCGGCTCCAGATGACAACATCCGGCGTTTGGCTAATTTCCCTCCCTGCGGAAAAATCCGCCAAATCTTTCGATAATTCAGATTCCCAAACTACCGCACGCCCTTCCCAGGAAATTTCCAGCCGTGCCGCGTGCAAAGCATGGCGTGGCAAGATCAGCTTCTTTTCTAATTCTGGCGTCCACCCAGTTTCCATCCATTCTAAATATTCCGAGCCGTCATCTGAGTAAATTTTATCTCCCACAATGGGAAATCCCGCACTGGCCAGATGCACACGGATCTGGTGCATTCTCCCAGTTTCAGGAAAACACTGGATCTGTGAAAATCTCTCCCCTGCCCGCTCAAACCGACACTCCACCTGGAAACGCGTCCGACATTCCTTTCCTTGAGAATGTGCCATTTGCCGCACCCAAATCGCCGACTTCTCCGATTTGCCAGCACGCAAAATCGGTTCGTCACAAACCCAAGCGTCGGCCTCAGGCCAGCCGTGCACGATTGCTAAGTATTCTTTCTTCGCTTGGCGTCTCTCGAAAATCCAACCTAGCTCCCGCGTCGCTTGCAGATGCTTGGAAACCAACACGATCCCGCTCGTTTCCCGGTCCAGGCGCGTAATAATACTCAGACTCGCGCCATTGGCGATGTCGTAGGCCAACAATTTCTCTAGCCCGCCTAGTAGTGTGGGTTCCGGTTTATGGTTCGCGGGGTGCACAATGAGCGGCGCAGGTTTATCGACTACGATCCAATCATCCGTTTCATCGATCACGCGGAAATTGACGACGACTTGCAAACTCATGAATAAGGAAAATAGAGAGAGAAAACCTGATGCCCGCGAGAAGGAACTCTACAAAAAAATTTGTGCCTAGTCGTTCAATCAAAGTAGCAGGGTATCTACATTTCAAAATAGCTTACAATCAGGGCTCTTACAAAACAGTTGTTTGATTTATTAGGGCCGGATAGCCACCACAAGTCCCCCCCAATCCATCATCGATTTCCACCGCGAACTCCCCGAGAGTCTTGAAAAGTTCGATGTCATCCAAGCCGAGGCAGACTACCTGTTAGCCCTCAATGGCAATCAGGGCACGCTTCATGCCGATG
>JAAURL010000117.1 GCA_012032235.1 Akkermansiaceae bacterium
GAATGAATCTTCTTAATGAGATGGCTGCCCGGGCGCGAATGAATGGCAGTGGGCAAGCTACTCCTTCGTGGAGAGAGCCTTGGTGATTGATGGGTCGAGATATTTGTCCACATCCTGGGTCTTTTCATAAACGCCAGCCTTCAAATTGAAGTCATCGACGATTTTGGAAGAGCCATAAACATTGCTAAGACCTTCGCCTTTTTCCCAACGTTTGAGAGCCTCATCGAGGGTGAGGATATAAGTTCCTTTGAGAAATGGTTCATATTCCTCTGGAGTGATTTTCACCCTAGCGGACAAAATCTTGAGCACTTCATCGACGTTTGCTTCATCTCGCATGTAATCAGCAATGCGATACCAAACCTTGGCAACCTTTGCCCATTCACTGCGGTTTTTCTCAAGGCTCTCGGCAGAGACATAGAGCAGATCGTAAATGATGCCGGGTGCGTCCGCAGAGGTGAAAACAGGCTTGGAACCAGGGAGAGCTTTCAGAGCTTGGCCGGAATTCGGCTGCCAAGCGCCGATGGCATCCACGGCCTTGGAGGCGAACACCTGCGGCGTTTTCGTTAGTGGGAGTGTTCAAGATAGTGACATCCTCCGCCTTCATCCCGTTCTTTTCGAGGCCGGTGAGCAGGAGGAGATGAGGAACGAATCCTTCTTCCAGACCGACCTTTTTGCCCTTGAGGTCTTTCATCGACTCGATGCCCGGCGCGGCGACGATCATGTCGTTCCCATTTGAGAAATCATTGATGATGATCCCGACTGATGGCTTCCCGGTAGCACCGGTGACGAGAGCGTCTCCATTGGTCATGCAAACGGCATCGACCTTTCCGGCGACGTATGCATCCATCGATGGCACATAGTCGAACCACTGAAATTCGACCTCCACGCCCGCTTCCTTAAACCAGCCCTTTTGCACACCAATCTCCCAGGCGGTCCAGCCGGGCCAATCAGAGTAAGCGATCTTTAGAGGCTCTGCATGGGAAATGCCGCACGCGGCTACCAATCCTAAGAGCGCGGATCCGAGTCGAGAAATGAGTTTCATAGATATTGATGGGTGGAGTGACGAACTCGGGAATATGATTTTTTTCCCGTTTGTTCACACTGTCTCAAGCAATAGCCATGCCAATTAAATTATAGATAATTTGGTATATCCGAAGCGACATGGATGTCGCTTTTCTCTATTCGAGGATCTGGGCGAGGACGTAAGGAAGTATGCCGCCGGCGCGGTAGTAGTCTTTTTCGACTGGAGTATCGATGCGGACGACGACTGGGATGTCGAAGGATGGAGGACGGTTCGGAGAACCATCTTTACCGGGGTGAACCTTGAGGGTCGCTTGCTGCATCGGCTTGAGATCGTTAGAGATGCCGACGAGGTCGAAGGTGGCGTCTGCTAGATCTTTGACTTTTTCGTAGTCGTCTTTGTTGACGAAATTGCAGGGGAGGACGCCCATGCCGACGAGGTTGGAGCGGTGGATGCGTTCGAAGGATTTGGTGATGACGGCTTTGACTCCTAACAGATTGGTGCCTTTGGCGGCCCAGTCGCGGCTGCTACCCATGCCGTAATCTTCGCCACCGATGATGATGGTGGGTGTATTAGTGGATTGGTAACCGGCGGCGGCATCGTAGATGTCTTTGGTTTCTCCGGCGATGGTAGTGACTCCGCCTTCGGTGCCGGGGACCATGAGGTTCTTGATGCGGACGTTGGCGAAGGTGCCGCGGGTCATGATGCGGTCGTTGCCACGGCGAGAGCCGTAGGAGTTGTAGTCGGCGAAATCGACGCCTTTTTCATCGAGGAAACGCCCCGCTGGGCTGGCTTTTTTGATGGCTCCCGCCGGGGAGATGTGGTCGGTGGTCACGGAGTCTCCGAAAATGCCCAGGGGCTTGGCTCCTTTAATTTCTACGATGTCGCGCGGAGTGGGAGTGAAGCCGTCGAAGAACGGCGGTTCCTGAATGTAGGTCGATTCTCGGTCCCATTCGTAGACGTTTCCGGTGGAGGATTTGATTTCGTTCCACTTTGGATTTTGGTCGGAAAAGCCGGTGTAGAGTTTTTGGAAGACGTCTGGCTTGAGGGAGGCGTTCATCGCTGCCTCGATCTCGGCGGAGGTGGGCCAAATATCGGCAAGGAAAACGGGCTGGCCGTCTGTGCCGTAGCCGAGGGGCTCGTTCTCCATATCGATATCGACGGTGCCTGCGATGGCGAAGGCGACGACGAGCGGTGGCGACATGAGGAAGTTCGCCTTGATGGATTGGTGGACGCGGGCCTCGAAATTGCGATTTCCTGAGAGAACGGAGGCGGCGATGATGTCCTCGGATTTGACGACGTCTTCGATGCCGGGATCGAGCGGGCCGGAGTTCCCGATGCAGGTGGTGCAGCCGTAGCCGACGGTTTGGAATCCGAGTTTGTCGAGTTCGGCTTGGAGGCCAGTTTTGTTAAGATAGTCGGTGACGACGCGGGAGCCGGGTCCGAGTGAGGTCTTGATGGAGGGCTTGATGGTGAGTCCGGCAGCGTTGGCTTTTTGGGCTAGCAGACCAGCAGCGAGCATGACGCTGGGGTTACTGGTATTCGTGCAGCTGGTGATGGCGGCGATGAGGACGGAGCCGTGAGTGATGGTGTCGGTGATGCCGCCCTTGCTATCGACGGTGACTTCGTAAATCGGATAGCTCGGGATGTCGCTGGACTCGGTGACGACGCCGACCTGCGCACTGAAGCCGGGTTCGGCGTCTGGGGTGGAATCGAGGGTATCGGGGAGATCGAGGGGTTCGTTGGAGCCGAGTGTAGGCTGCTTGTTGTAGCCGTCTGGAGCAGGAGCGGTGAGGAGTGAGGCCCATTTGGATTTGAGTGACGCGATCTCGATGCGGTCTTGCGGGCGTTTTGGTCCCGCTACGCCAGGTTTTACGGTGGAAAGATCGATGTCGACGATTTGGGTGAAATCGAGAGCATTGCGCTCCGTCGGGATGCCCCACAGGCCTTGCGCCTTGTAGTAGTTTTCCACGGTCTGGCAAAGTTCCGCCGGGCGACCTGTTCCCGTAAGATAGCCAGTCGTGATTTCGTCGATGCCGAAGAAGCCCATCGTTGCGCCGTATTCGGGAGCCATGTTGGCGATGGTGGCGCGGTCTGGAAGGGAGAGGGCTTTGGCCCCGGGGCCGTAGAACTCGACGAATTTCCCGACGACTTTGGTTTTTCGTAAAACTTCAGTGACTAGAAGAACAAGATCTGTCGCGGTGACGCCGGTATTGAGCTGGCCTGTTAGGTAGACGCCGACCACTTCAGGAACGAGGAAAGTCACAGGCTGGCCGAGCATTCCTGCTTCTGCCTCGATGCCGCCAACGCCCCAGCCCACGACGCCGAGACCATTGATCATGGTGGTGTGTGAATCCGTCCCGACGAGCGTGTCTGGGTAGAAAACGCCGTTTTTCTCAAGAACGCATTTGGCGAGATATTCCAAGTTCACCTGATGAACGATGCCGATGCCGGGAGGGACGACTTTGAAAGTATCAAACGCTTGTTCGCCCCATTTGAGGAACTCGTAGCGCTCGCGGTTGCGGTGAAACTCCAGATCCAGATTTTTTTCTAAAGAAGACCCAGTGCCTGCGTAATCCACTTGCACTGAGTGGTCCACAACGAGATCGACGGGGACGAGAGGCTCGATCATTTTCGCGTCTTTGCCCATGCCGTGCACGGCGGAGCGCATGGCAGCGAGATCGACTAACAACGGCACACCCGTGAAATCCTGGAGGACGATGCGGGCGACGACGAAGGGGATTTCGTAATCGCCGGGAGATTTTGCGTTGTAGTTGGCGAGGTTGGTGATGTCTTTGTCCGAGACTTTTAGCCCGTCATTATTTCTCAACAGTGACTCCAGCACGATACGGATGGAGATGGGCAGGCGGGAGAGATTCGGGAAACCCTGCTCGGCAAGTGCTGGGAGGGAATAGAAATTTCCTGGAGTGCCGGAGCCAGTGGAGAAAGTGCGGAGTGTGTTCATGTGTGGATCGTTTAACAGATTACGCTTTGGAATGGGGCGGAGGGTATGGATGAACGCTGATTTGTCAAAAATGTTCGCCCGGAGTTTGCGCTTTCGCTTGTCGTGAGTTTGCCTCTGCGCTGACACTGAGCCCAAGCCATGTCAGAAAATGCCATTCAAACGGTCGGGACCATTCTCGAAAACCTAAACCCGGTCCTCTATCGGGTGGAGCTGCAGAATGGGAAAAAAATCGGCGCACATCTTTCCAAACCCCTTGCAGAAGCCGGCGCGGTATTTTCCCCGCAAGATCGGGTCGTCTTGGAAATGACGCCTTTCGATTTCGACCAAGGGCGGATCCTGCGTAGCTTGTAGGGGAAGGATCTACGCTTTTTTCCGCTGCAAAAATAAATCGATTCCATCGACGAGCGCCAGCCAACTGGCCTCAATGATATTGTCGGAAACACCGACGGTTCCCCACGTCGCACGGCCATCGGTGGAAACGATCAAGACGCGTGTTTGAGCTGCCGTCGCATCGTGGCCGTCGAGGATACGGACTTTGTAATCGACGAGTGAAACCTCGCTAATTTCTGGATAGAACGGGAGTAGTGCCTTGCGCAGGGCGATGTCCAGTGCATTGACCACGCCGTGACCTTCCGCGACGGTGAGTTCTGCCATGCCATTGACCGCCAGTTTCACCGTTGCTTCACAAACCGGCGGATGGCCATCACGGTATTTTCGGAAAGTGGTGTGATATTCATTGATATCAAAAGCTTTCACATACGATCCCAGCTCACGGCGAATCAAAAGCTCCAGCGAGCCGCCAGCCGCTTCGTAAGAATAACCTTCGTTTTCTAACTCCTTCACTCGCCGTAAAATCGCGCTGGCTTCCGGCGAGCCTTTTTCTAACGAAATGCCAAGCTCTTCCGCTTTGATCAAGATGTTCGATTGCCCACTCAACTCTGAAACAAGGATATTCTGGCTATTTCCCACGCTGCTAGGAACGATGTGCTCATAGCTGCGGGCCAGTTTTTGCACGGCGTTGACATGCATTCCTCCTTTATGGGCGAATGCCGTGCGACCAACGAATGCAGCACGGGCAAAGTGTGGATTATTTGAGACATCATCGACGAAGTACGATAAATCTCGTAGTTTCTCCAAGTGCGGCACCACGGACAGATTCATCTTTAACTGGAGAATCGGAATCACCGATGTGAGATTGCAATTTCCCGTCCGCTCTCCGTAGCCATTGATGGTCCCCTGCACCTGTGTCGCTCCCGCATCGACCGCAGCGATTGCGTTTGCCACGGCCAATTCGCAATCATTGTGCGTATGAATTCCGACTGCAGCCTTCGGCAAATGCTTTTTCACCGCTTCGCAAATTTCCACAATCTCGGTCGGCAAGGTGCCACCATTCGTATCGCATAAAATAAGACAAGCCGCACCGCCCTCAGCTGCGGCTTGCAAAGTCGCCAATGCATGTTGCGGAGAGTCTTTGTAACCGTCGAAAAAATGCTCCGCGTCATACATCACTTCGCGGCCATTTTTCACCAGATGCGCCACGGTGTCGCGGATCATCGCTTGGTTTTCCTCCACAGTCGTCCGGAGGATCTCGGTGACTTGGAGCTCCCAGCTTTTCCCGAAAATCGTCACGACGGGCGTCTCTGCTTCCAATAGCAACCGCACCTGTGGATCTTCTTCCACCGGTGTGTTCGCACGACGGGTGGAGCCAAATGCAGCCAGCTTCGCGTGCTTTAATTTTAGATTTTTCGCCTCACGGAAAAACTCAATATCTTTCGGATTCGACCCTGGCCAGCCGCCCTCAATGTAGTCGATGCCGAATTCATCAAGCCGCTGGGCAATCCGTAGCTTGTCTAGGCCGGACAGTTGGAATCCTTCACCCTGCGTGCCATCACGCAGGGTCGTGTCGTAGAGAAATACAGGTTTGGCGCTCATCGCTAGGGGCGCGCAGCCTAGTGGCAGCCTCACCGATGGGCAAGACAGAAGCCGTAATATATTGAAAACACAGGTGGTATTTCACTATTTCAGCGAAAACAAACCCGACTAATTCCCCAATTCGCTGAGAAGTTGTTTGGCCTGGCTGTTTCCGAGTTCGTTGGAACGTGTCAGTAACTGCTTCGCTTTCATCCGATCCGTCGGCACGCCTACGCCATTTAGATAGGCGAAACCAAGACTATAAAGTGCGTAGGCGTGATCCGAAGAGGCCGCCTTTTGCAGCCACTGTGCACCCTCGGCTTCTTTATTCGCGGGCTTACCATCTAGATAAAGAATCCCTATGTTACACATGGCGTCGAGATCACCTAGATTCGCAGCCTGCAAGTAGAACTCTTCTGCCTTTGCCAAATTCGCCGCAACGCCATAACCGTGCTCGTAACACCGCGCTAGATCGCCAATCGCGCGGACGTGTTTCGCCTCTGCTGCTTGGGACAGCCATTGGAAAGCGAGGGCATGATTTTGATCCGTCCCGATTCCTTCTAGATACGCCCGGCCCACTTCATTTTTTGCGCCCAGATCTCCTTCTTCGGCAGCGGCCATGAACCATTGAAAGGCAAAGCGGTCTGATAGATCATCCTGGCTCGTTTTGTAGTGCATGACGCCTAAATTATACTGCGAATTGACCGCGCCTTTTTCCGCAAGGAGCCGCAGCTCTGTCATTTCCTTCGATTCGGTGGGGAGACGTGACATCTGATTTACAAAAACGAGATGAGTCGTCTGTGCAGACACTGGTACCACATTGCTTTGGCCAGAAAAATCGACTTTGATCGATCCCGCGATACTGGGAATCGTCCAGCGATTGCGAGATAAATTCAGTGCGGCTCCGGTGATTTCTACTTTCTTAGTTCTACCACGCAGCAGCTCTTTGATCGATTCGTCTTTGATTTGATTGAGGTCTGGCTCGAAAGTGAATTGATGCTCGGAAGTCACACCCGTTAGGCTGATCGTGCGGGAATGCAGCTCCAACGCATCGGAAATATGATCATTTCCTTTAAGCGTTTTCTTGATCGTTTTCATGTAAGGCACGTTCAGTTCCGCCTGTATGGGAAAACTTTGCCCTTCGGCTAAAGTGATGCGCATCGCATCGTTTTCGATCTGATAGATCCACGGCTTTGAGCTGCCGGATGAGACCAAAAATTTCAACAAATCGGCAGACTTGCCAACAGGTTCGCCCATGAAAGTGAATTTCGGCGTAATCAAGCTGCTCGCTCTCGCACTGAGTTTAACGATGTTGCTATAGCTTTGGGCGGTTTCTGAATTTTTCTCAAAAAGGCTTTGTTCAATGAGATCCCCACTGACCTGCCAACCGGAATCCAAGGCGGCAAATCGAAGTGGCCAGCGGTCGGCTGATTTAAAGACATCAAGCGGGAAATCCGCAACTTTGCCGACTATGCCATCGGTAGTGAATTTCCCTAGATTCACTCCTTTGGAATCTTGAAGAGACAAAGCGACATTCTTGGTTCCGTCATCCATCACCATGTTGGCGAAAGTAATTTCACCCGTGCCTTTTTGCACTGACACATTTGACTCTGTGTTTTGAGTCTGACCAGCTAACAATTTCCCTGAGAAATTTTTCCAAACATACCAGCCAGCCGCACCAAACCCGCCGAGGAGTAAAACAGCCGCAATCGCAAGCGGGACAAGAAGAGATCGACTTTTCGTCGTCTCCTTTTTGACACCCGCGACCGATGGAGCGTCAGAAACTGATGCGGTGAGTGGCGGCGGACCGGATGCGCTGGCTGTCATTGCAGCGGGAGAACCCATCGTGGACGCAGATGCTGGAAGAGGCGGCACTAAGACCGATGCAGAAGCCGATGCTGATGCGCTAGGGAGCGGTGGCGGCGCGATCAAATCACGTGGCGGCGCACTCATCGTCGCTGCCGGATTTCCCGAAGATACACTACGATGCACTGCCGTCGAAATCCCATCGAAATGACCGCCTTCATTTTGGCAAATCTGATGAAGCATGGCCGTAGCCGATGACGGAGTTTCCACTCCCGAGATCACATGGCTTAGGTAATGGTTAGATTCCTCTGAAATATCAGAAAACGATACATAGTTGATCGTGCTAAGATACGCA
This sequence comes from Akkermansiaceae bacterium, assembly GCA_012032235.1. Classification (GTDB taxonomy): domain Bacteria; phylum Verrucomicrobiota; class Verrucomicrobiia; order Verrucomicrobiales; family Akkermansiaceae; genus Luteolibacter. The sequence goes on from JAAURL010000117.1 coordinate 8,059, forward strand.
GTCTGTTTGGCTGTCATCCCAGAGAGAACCCGGTAAAGAAACCCTGCAAAACGCGATAACGGATTGGAGGCGAGATCGTCCCCGCCGATCGTCGCGCTTGCTTCCCGCGCAGAAATATCATCAACGAGGCGCGGCAACACCACTGCGACTACACCCGAAGTATGGCCACCATTTGCAGCACCTTCTTGATCAAAATAGGCGAGCCATTCATCCGCCGTGTGCAGCTCCCGATTCAATGCGGGATCAAGAGTTAGTAAGATATCACTATCTCCCATCTCTACTCCTGATAGGCCATGCTGCGTTGCCTCATCTGCAGCTGACGCCACTTGTTTTAAAAAGTGATAAATCACTGTGGATATTGAGACGACCCACTTTTTGAAGGAGCGTCTGCAGGGAGCAAGTGCTGAGTTGCTGACAAATAAATGCCGTAGCACCATCGAAAATACCTTCTTGCTGAAATGCACAAAGATGATTCGTGCTGGCCTTGACCAGATCACGACAATGCTCGATCACCGAACTCGAAAAAGGAGAAGGTTGATCTGGAATAAATAACGCTGCGGGAGCAGCAGATGGATCCATTAAACTCTGACATGCGTAATAGTGGCCGTAACTAAATTGACGAATCTGCGAACCGATCTTCCATGCTTTTTCAAAAGGAACTTGCTCCTCGCTCTTGATCGAAATCGGCGGCGGCGTGCCCGATTTTTTCGAGCCACCTTTGATCGCATCGATCACATCTTGCGCGTAGCGGAAACGCTTTTCGCGATCTGTAGTCAGGAGCTTTGAGAGAATTTTGCGGGCTTCCGGGTCTAACTTTTTAGGCAACAAATCATCATAGTTCGCCACGCTGAGCCGTTGATGTGCGATCTTTGCAGCCGCTACATTTCCGAAAGGTGAACCGCCATGCAGCAAATACCACAGTGTGATGCCTAGCGAGAAAAGATCACTACGCTCATCCAGATCTTCTTCACGAAATTGCTCCGGACTGGCCGTTAACGGATTGCCCATGAAGGCGCCATCGGTTGTCGCCATGGTCGCCGTTTCGGAGGGATTCTGACTGTCCAAAACTTTCACCAAGCCGAAGTCGATGAGCTGAAGACTGATCGGCTCATTCTCGTCGGCCAACATAATGTTAGAAGGCTTCAAGTCACGATGAAGCAGCCCTTTATCATGTGCTGCTTTCAATGCGCTTAATACTTGCAGCGCAAACGGTTTCACAACTGACCATGGCTGCGCTCCGCGCTTTGCCGTGTAGTTTTCTAAATCGCCGCCGGAACAGTAGCTCATCGCATAGTAAAAATGCCATCCGTCTCACCGAAATCATGGATGCGTGCGATGTGCTGATGATCCAAGGAGGCTGCGGCCTGTGCCTCATGCAGGAACCGCATCTTCGCCAAATCATCCCGGACTAAATGATCATTGATCACCTTCAACGCAGCGACCCGACGCAAGAGTTTATGCTCTGCCTTATAGGTCGTGCCGTAGCTACCTTTTCCTAGTTCCCAAAGAGAACCATTGTCGCGCTGCAATACGCGGTAGGACCCAAGTTCTAAGCTCTGAGGTTCGTTGCTCATGTAATGCCGAGAAGTTCAGCAATCGGGAGCGGGCTTGTCGAATCCCGATTCATCAGCACGGGCTCTTTCGTGCTGGCAATGGTGATGTTGTTTAAAAACGGCAGATTTTCCACTGGCAGTCAGCGGTAACTCTCTCACAAACTTCACCCGTACTGGTACTTTATAAATGGATAGTGATTTGCGGCACCAGCGGATCAATTCGCGTGCTTCGAGTGACTCATCT
>JAAURL010000118.1 GCA_012032235.1 Akkermansiaceae bacterium
CAGAACACTCAGAAAATGCGTCTGTTTCGCGTGAGCCAAAAACCATGCACGCACCGCTGGGCTTGCTCGGCTGCCCTTTCGGATTTCCGAAATCACATTGGTATCAATCAGGAACATGTTGAGAGTCTTCAGTCGTCAAACAGGCCTTGGTCCCTGCGCTCTAGGTTGCGATTGCGAGGGTCATTTCGATCAAAGAGCCAGTCCTCCAGGTCATCGGATCCTTCCAATCGGGAAATACCCAGTAGAGCTTTCACTCTGGCCTCGTTGGAATTCATATTCGCCTCTATCATGGCCTCCGCCAAAATTCGTCGGTGCTCCTCCTCCGCAGAGACCCCGTGCTCTGCGGCACGCAGCTTCAACTTTTTTACCAATTCATCAGGAATATTTCTCACGAGTAATTGGGCCATGTCATAGAGTGCTATCATTGCTATCATTCGTCAATTCAATTTTCCTGTATGCTCAATAAAATGATTCATTGGTCGCTCGCCAACCGGGCGATCATTATCGGTGTTTCCATCCTGCTGATGGTGATGGGGCTGCGGACTGCCACCCGGCTCCCCGTCGAAGTTCTCCCAGACTTGACCAAGCCCACGGTCATCATCCTGACCGAGGCCGCTGGACTCGCTCCCGAGGAGGTGGAAACTCGCGTCACCCAGCCCATCGAAAGTGCGCTGATGGGTGTCTCTGGCCTGACCCGACTGAGATCGAACTCGGATGTTTCTCTTTCCCTAGTCTACGCGGAATTCGGCTGGGACACGGATATTTATCAAGCCCGAACGCTGGTTCAGGAGCGGCTGCAAGGCGTCCGTGAGCAGTTGCCAGAAGGAGTCGAGCCGTTCATGACGCCGGTCGCCTCATTGATGGGAGAAATCCTGTTGGTCGGCGTGCGCTCCACGATCAAGGAAGGTCAGCCAGGTTATTTGCCGCCCAGTGAAGTCCGCTCCCTAGCGGACTGGACGATCAAGCGTCGTCTCCAAAGCGTTTCCGGCATCGCCGAAATCCTCAACATGGGCGGCGGCGTAAAGCAGATCGAAATCCAGCCAGATCCCTACAAAATGGCCGCGTTCGGCGTCAGCTACGAAGAGCTAGAAAAAGCCGCTGAAGAGGCAACAAGCACGACCACTGGCGGATTTCTCAACACCGGCCCGACAGAAATCATGGTGCGGAATTTGGCGATGACGATCGACCTGAGTGACATTGGCAACACCGTCGTCAAGAGAACCCAGAATCGTTCCATCGCCATTTCTGATGTCGCGAATGTCGTTTGGGGAATCGAGCCAATGCGCGGCGATGCAACTGTTAGCAAGACTCCGGAAAAAACGCCGACCTACGGCGTCATCATGTCCATCACTAAAGCCCCCGGCTTCGACACGCGTGATTTAACCGAGAAAATCAAGGCCGCGCTCGATGAGCTAGATGCAACCTTACCGGACGGAATCGAGACGACCTTACTCTTCCAGCAGAAGGATTTCATTGACCACGCTATCGGCAACCTCATGGCGGCGATCCGCGACGGAGCGATCATGGTCACGGTGATTTTGTTCCTTTTCCTCCTAAATTTCCGCACCACTCTCATCACGCTCACTGCCATGCCGATGTCGTTTGGGATCACCATGCTCGTTTTTCTGGGGATGGGTATCAGCGTGAATTCCATGACGCTGGGCGGTCTCGCCGTGGCCATCGGCATGGTCGTGGATGACGCCATCGTCGATGTGGAAAACGTCTTCCGCCGCCTGCGGGAAAATGCCGCGAAGGAGAACCCACAGCCGCGCCTTACCGTCATCGCGAATGCTTCGGGAGAAGTGAGAAATTCCATTCTCTACGCCACTGTTCTCATCATCCTGGCCTTTCTCCCGTTGATCGGCCTCACTGGGGTGGAGGGAAAGTTGTTTTCTCCCATTGCCATCGCCACGATCATTTCCATGATCGCCTCCTTCGTCGTTTCACTAACGGTGATTCCCGTTCTTTGCTCCTTTCTGCTCAATCCAAAAGGTGGTCATGAGCACAAGGATGGTCGGTTCGTGAGAGCGCTAAAATGGCTGTTAGAGCGCACGTTACTCCGCTTTGCGCTAAGCCAGCCAGTGATGGTCTTAGCCATCGCCCTCATTCTTCTCGTCGCATCGTTTTCCCTGTATCCGATGATGAACAAAGATTTTCTCCCGAAGTTCCAGGAGGAGACTGCATTGATCGCTGCCACTTCCGCGCCGGGAACTTCCCTAGAGGAAATGAACCGCATTTCCGATGTGGTCGAGGAACAAATCCTCTCGGTCAAGGGAGTCCGCCAGGTCGGTCGCCGGCTTGGGAGAGCAGAACGTGGTGATCACGTCGTGCCCGTTTCCACGGCGGAGTTTGACGTGGATTTCACTGAGGAAAGCGGCCGCTCCCGCAAGGAGATTTTAGAGGAAATCAGCGCGAAAGTTCGCAGCGTCCCAGGAGTTTTCGCTGTGATTGGCGGGCCTCTCGCAGATCGGATCGGCCACATGCTCAGCGGCGTTTCCGCTCCCGTGGCAGTGAAAATTTTCGGTCCCGATCTGGCCAAACTCCGTGAAATCGGCGTCGAGATTCAGACCGTCGCGAAGACCATTCCGGGCTTTGAGGACGCCAAGCTAGACGTGCAATCCTCCATCGCACAGCTCCGCATCGAGGCGAATCGGGACCGCGCCGCTGTTTACGGTATCACTCCTGGTAAACTCAACGAGCATCTCTCTGCGCTCATCGGCGGCAAGGAAATCGCCGAGCTGCGTGACGGCCAACGCGCGATCAATCTCGTGACGCGTTTGCCTTTAGCATGGCGAGATTCTCCAGACAAAATCTCCCAGCTTCCGATTCAGATTTCGGAGAATCAACATGTCCCGCTTTCCCACATGGCCGATATTCGCGAGGCGAAAGGACCAAAACGTCATTTTCCGTGAAAATAGCGAACGCCGTTTCGCCGTCGCCATCAAGCCGACAGTCAGAGATGTCTCGAATCTAGTCCTGAAATTGCAAGAAAACGTAGCTGCCAAAGTGAAATTACCCGAAGGCTACTTCGTCACCTACGAAGGAGAATTTCAGGCGCAGGAAGAAGCCACGCAGCGCATCGTGGTCTTTTCATCGGTAGTTTTCATCGCCGTTTTCATGATGCTTTACGGCTATTTCAAGAGCGCCTCACTCGCGTTGCAGGTTCTGGTCAATATCCCGCTGGCCATCATGGGTGGCTTGGTTTTCACGTATTTTAAACTGAACAATATCAGCATCGCCACGCTCGTCGGTTTCATCGCTGTGGGCGGAGTCGCTGCTAGAAACGGCATCATGATGATTTCCCATTATCTGCATCTCATGCAGCATGAGGGAGAAAAATTCACTCAGAAAATGATCATCCGTGGCACGCTGGAGCGCTTCGTCCCGGTCATGATGACGGCACTTTCCGCAGGCATCGCGCTGATTCCCTTCGTCCTCGCGGGAGATCAGCCGGGCAAGGAAATCCTCCATCCCGTCGCTGTCGTCATCGTCGGCGGACTCATTTCTTCGACTCTTCTCGACATGGCCATCACTCCCGCGATGTTCTGGCTGATCGGTCGCAAGGCCGCCGCTAAATCCATCGCAGAAGGCTCCGCAGCCTCACAATAATCTCCCTGAATAAACTAAAAACCAACACAGACCAAATAGCGCCATGAAAACCAAAATCGCATTCATCGCCGCAATCGTCGCCAGCCTCAGCTTCGCTCAAGCGGCCGAAATCAAAGCTCCTAACAAGGGCCGCATCATCGACTCGGTGGAACCCCGCGCCGAGTTCGTCATCACCCAGGACAAGAAAATCGAAATCCGTTTCCTAGATGACACAGGAAAAGTCATCGCTCCCGCTGCACAAACCGCCAGCGTCATCATGGGCGACCGTGCCGCACCGACGAAAATTTCCTTCACCAAAGACGGTGACAAGCTCGTCTCTGACAAGGCCGTGCCCGAAGGAGAAAAATTACCGGTGGTCCTGCAAATCAAAACCACTGTAGACGCCAAAGCCGTCACGGAGAAATTCAATCTCGACACGGCCCACTGCCCTCCTTGCGGTCTAGCCGAATACGCCTGCATCTGTGACCACGCTAAAGAAGAGAAAAAGCCATGATCACAAATAAGGCTTTAATGCTCCCAGATCGGTGAATGAGTTTCACTCCCGCTTGACCCGAGTGCCTGGGCGTGCAATCACCACTGCCTAATGATTTCCGTCCAGTCACTCCGTGTTGAATACGGACCGCGCGTCCTTTTCAACGATCTCTCTTTTTCTGTCCAACCGCGCGAGCGCATCGCCTTTGCCGGGCACAATGGCGCTGGGAAATCGACGTTGATGAAATGCGTGGCTGGGATCATTCCGGCGACATCAGGGCAAATCCACGCGCCGAGAGGCACCCGCGTCGGCTACTTGCCGCAGGAAGGAATTCACGTGAAAGGCCGCACACTGTGGCAGGAGACGGAATCTGCTTTCGGCGAAACGATGGCGCTGCACGAGAAAATCGAGCGCCTTTCGGAGGAGCTCAATAAGCTCGATCCACGCTCCTCGCCCTATGGAGATTTGTTAGAGGAAATCGGCGAGTTGGAGTTACAGCTCGACGCCACCGACCCTTCCCGGATGAAGCCGCGAATCGAGTCCGTGCTAAAAGGTCTGGGCTTTCAGCAGAAAGATTTCACCCGGGATTGCTCCGAGTTTTCCGGTGGCTGGCAAATGCGGATCGCGATGGCCAAGCTCTTTTTGCAAGAGCCGGAAGTCCTCCTGTTAGACGAGCCAACGAACCACCTCGACATCGGCACACAGATCTGGGTGGAGCAGTATTTGATCAATTATCCCGGCGCGATTTTGCTAATTTCTCACGATCGGGCGCTCCTTGATACGCTTTGCACGCGAACGATTGCTTTTTCCCACGGCAGGGCAGAGGAATACGCGGGAAATTTCTCTTACTTCGAGCGCGAATCGGTGATTCGTAAGGAAATCCAGCTGAAGCAATACGAGGCACAACAGCGGGAGATCTCAGAAATTCAGCGATTCATCGACCGTTTCCGAGCCTCGGCAAATAAGGCGACATTGGTCCAATCCCGGATCAAAATGTTAGCTAAAATCGAGAGAATTCCTCAACCCGAGCGCGACGACGCGGTGATGAATTTTAAATTCCCCCCGCCACCGAATTCCGGCCATACGGTCGCGAAATTAGACGGCGTGCAAAAAGCCTACGGCGCGTTGAAAATTTTTACGGGCTTTGATTTCGAGATCAACAAGGGAGAGAAATTCGCCATCGTCGGCCCGAACGGAGCAGGGAAATCCACCTTCTGCCGTCTCATCACTGGCCAGGAGGAACCGGACGCGGGAGAGCACACTTTCGGGCACAAGGTCGCGACTTCCTTTTTCTCTCAAAACCACGCTGATGAGCTGGATCCGAATCTAACCGTTTTGGAAACTGTAGAAGCCGCCGCTTCCCGGGAGGCGATGCCACATGCGCGGAATTTGTTAGGTTGTTTCCTTTTCCGCGGAGATGATGTTTTTAAAAAAGTCGGCGTCCTTTCCGGTGGAGAGAGATCCCGCGTTGCTCTCGTTTGCATGCTCCTGCGCCCTGCGAATTTCCTCATCCTAGACGAGCCGACAAACCATCTCGACATGCAATCGCAGGATGTGCTCCAACGCGCCTTGATCGACTATCCAGGGAGCGTGATGATTGTTTCTCACAATCGAACTTTCCTAGATGCGCTCGTCACGAAAACGTTAGAATTCCGCCCGGGAGAACAACCCGTCCTCTACGCAGGAAATATCACCTACTATCTGGAAAAGTCCGCCGAAGACGAAGCGGCGAAAAAAGGTGCCCCAAAGCTCAGTTCCCTCGCCAGCACCGCTGCTCCTTCCGGTTCATCGCGTCCTTCCACGCCGGGCGTGAATCGGAAAGAACAACGCCGGATCGAAGCAGAAGCCCGCGAGCTAAAGTCGAAAGTTCTCAAGCCGCTGGAAACCGAATTCACCGCACTGGAAGCGAAAATCGCGGAGCTGGAAGGAGCACAGACCACTCTCACTCAGCAACTTTCCACCGCTGATCCCAGCAAACTCCGCGAGACCACGAACGCTGTGGAGAAAATCGCGAAATCCCTAGAAACCAGTTACTATCGCTGGGGCCAACTTTCCGATGAAATCGAGAAGGTGAAAATGAAGTTAGGTATCGAAGTGGCCTGATGCCCTACGAAGGCGGATTTGTAAATCTGCGAGGACATTCATGAAATAAATATAAGCATCGTATTGGCTGGGATAGGGAGTGAAATAGGTGTGCACACTGCCATCGGTGCCTCCTTTCGTGGACATCCAGTAAAAGTGGTCGGAGGTTTGCATTTTCGCCCACATCTCAGTGATTTCGGGATCGTTCACGGCAAGGACTTCCGCTTCTAAACGGTGGATTTTTTCGATGGCTTCTTGTTGCATGACATTTCCCATCCAGGCAGAAAGATCGCGCTCTGAGTCTGCCCAGGAAGTGAGGCGTTCGCATTCGTATTCTCGGGAGGCGCGATAGAGATCAATGGCTTCCGAAGGTGTGACCCATTGCGCTCCCGCTTCACGAATCGCTTCAGGAAGTGCTTCCCAAAATTGAAAAATCCCGGTGTTTTCCCACTGATGTTCGCCGATGCTCTCGTAGTCCATACATAGGTTCACCACGTCGCCATCACAGTCGGCGACCCAGCTCGCAAATTTGTTTGGAGTGAGCGGATATTCTGCCCAAGCGGGATCAGAAAATCGAAATGCGAGATCGTCTGATAGTGGGATGTTTCTCAGTAGAGTTTTGATGCGGGCGGTGGTGGGAGCTCGATACAGAAAGTTAGGCGACTGGCCGTTCAGGTTACGCTCCACGCCTTCTGCAATGATCCCATCGAAGCCCATCGTTTCCACCTTGGCGGCGATCGCGTCGTTATAAATTAGCTCGGTATTCCGGAAAATGCGTGGCCGGATGCTGAAGATACTTTCCAGCTTTTCTAGGTGCATCTCCACTTGGCGATCGAATTCTTTGTTAGAATGAACAAAGGAAAGCGAATGATAGTAAGTTTCTGCCAACAGTTCCACTCCGCCGGATGCGACGAGATCTTTAAATGATTCCAACGCATCGGGCCGATAGCGCTCCATTTGTTCGATAGCGGTGCCACTGATCGAGAAGGCAATCCGGAAGAGTCCGTGGCTTTCCTCGACGAGTTTTTGAAACAGGCGGTTGGCAGGGATGTAGCATTTATCTGTGACCTTGTTCATGATCTCGGCGTTCATCCGCTCATCTTCATAAGACGCGTTTTCGCCGATTTTAAAAAAGTCATAAGGCATCAACCGATTCGGTTGATGCACTTGGAAGTAGAGACAAACTGCAGGCATAGGTTTTTAGCGATAAAGCTCTTTATAAATATCAATGACTTGATTCGCAGCGGCATCCCAAGTGGCAGCGGCGATGTCTAGCTTTGCTTGCGCGACAACATGCGCGCGAAGCACGTCATTTGTTAGGAGATCATTGATGTGCTTAGCCATTAATTCCACATCCCAGTAGTCAGCCTGTAGAGCACCTTTTAAAACTTCTGCAACGCCAGATTGTTTGGATATCACTGCGGGGATGCCGAATTGGGCGGCTTCTAAAGCAGATAGGCCGAAAGGCTCTGAGACGGATGGCATGCAATAGACATCGGTCATGGAGAGGAGCGCGTTGACTTTTTCTTTATCGAGAAAGCCGGTGAAATGGAAATGTCCACCAAGGCCTTGGAATGCGCCGGACTCAATGAGTGGGCGTAATTTCTCGCCAGTTCCCGCGACGACAAAGCGGACATTCGGATTTTCTGCAATGACGCGGGAAGCCGTTTGAAGGAAAAATTCGGGCCCTTTTTGTGATGTCAGTCTCCCGAGAAATAGAACGAGTTTTTCGGGAAATTTTTTCTTTGTTTCAAATACGGTGACGGGATCGGCGCCATTGTGAACAGGGCGGATTTTCTGCGGGTCGATCCCGTAGTGGGTCGCGATGATTTCCGCTGTATAATGGCTCACTGGAATGATGCGATCCGCTTCCTCCATGCCGTATTTTTCGAGATCATAAATCCAGCCGCGAGCATCGGATCCAGCGCGGTCATATTGCAACGCATGCACGTGGACCACGAGCGGTTTCCCTGTGGCTTTTTTCACTTCTACACCTGCTAGGAAAGTCATCCAGTCGTGTGCGTGAATGACATCGAAATTTTCTAACAGCGCTAATTTGGCGGCAATTTTTGAAAATTCGATGACTTTGTTTCCTAGATCTGGTCCGTATAGATCGCCAATTTTGAACGAGTCTAACTGATTGCGAGTGGTTTTGGAAAATTGGACTTCAGAGACGATCTCATGAGTTGTCGTGATTTCCTCAAAGCTTTCATCGCTGGAGTAGGGATCGAGAAAAATGGGAATCTTTCGTACTTGGGAAAAGCTCTCGTAGCGGTAGTGCTTTTCGACGGAGTTGATTTCTTCCTCCTCTAGATGATTGAGTCCACGGAGCCGGAAATCTGGAAAATCTGCATCAGGAGAGGATTTTGGGACCAGGACTGTTAGGTCGACTTGCTTGGCCAGTGCTCTGGAAAGACCGAGGCAAGCCACTCCTAGGCCGCCATTGATGAGTGGGGGAAATTCCCAACCGAGCTTGAGGATGCGCAGACGTTTCATTTTGAAGTATCAGTGATCTCTCTCATAGCAAGACCCGCGCCAAGATGTGATGAAGAGTGAAGGAGCTGAGATTTTCCGTGCATGTGAGTTTCCCGAGTCAAACTATTGCAGTATGAAATGGATCGCACTTATTTTCCTAACATTTTTAAATTCATGCATGTGGCTGCCGCGTGCGACAGCTATACCGGTGAAAACCTTGGCTGCGGGAACGGCGAAAGGCCAGGAGCTAATCGTTTTCCTCCCTGGTAGATGGAGCAGAGTGGAGGAATTTCAGCGGGAGAAATTTTTTAAAATCGCCGAAAAACGCTGGCCGAATGCGCGGCTGGTAGCGGCGGATTTACATCTCGGTTACTACAAAAATCGCAGCATGGCCCGGCGGCTGCACGAAGACATCGTTCTCCCTGCGAAAAGCTCCGGGGTGAAGAAGATACGAGTCGTCGGGATCTCGATGGGCGGGCTAGGGGCTTTGATTTACGACACGGAATATCCCGGCCAAATCGACGAGATGATTCTGCTTTCTCCCTTTGTGGGGGAGGAGGAAATGCTCAGAGAAATCGAAGCCGCAGGGGGCTTGGGAAATTGGAAACCTGCCAGCGTGGGGGAGGGCGATTTCAGCAGAAAGCTCTGGCTGGGCCTGCGTGAAAATTGGTTAGAGAAAGGAAATCGCCCAAAGGTTGATCTGGGTTGTGGGGAGGAAGATCGTCTCGCGCAGTCGAATCGGTTATTTGTAAAAGAATTTTTGAAGCCAGAAGAGCAGAAGTGGATTCCTGGTGATCATGATTGGCCGACGTGGCGGGAGCTTTTTGAGAAATGAAACCGGGAAAAATGTTAGTTTTTTAAGACGACGCGGTATCTGGCTTTTCCACTACGGAGGTGATCGAGGGCAGCGTTCACGTCTTTCATGGCGACTGACGATGATTTGCTCCGTCTTTCTGCAAAGCTGATGCCTGCCAGAAAGGCAAGGTTGGCAAGAAAGACAGCTCCCGGAAAACCAGCCGAGGCCGACGCGATCACCGGTGGCGAGTCCTTTCGTTTGATCGCCCAGCTTTTCAATGATGCCGACAACTTCGTGGCCAGGAACAAGCGGGTAGCTACTAT
>JAAURL010000119.1 GCA_012032235.1 Akkermansiaceae bacterium
AATGAAGAAGCAGAACAAGGCGGAGATGGCGACGCCAAGACAGCCGTATGATTAACTTAGGAGCTGACACCGGCGTGCCATTGCTATGAAGTTCTGGCAATCGCTTGTGTAGGGCGCTTTACGAAGGTCGCAAGTCGTGTATAATATCTTCCGATGGAGACCGTTTATATTGAAACGACGATACCCAGTTACCTGACGGCGCACCGCAGCCGTCAGGAGCCGATGGCATCGCATCAGCAAATTACGAAGGATTGGTGGGACCAAGAGAGGGTGAGATTTCGTCTTTACTCGTAGATTGCAGTGCGAGCCGAGATTTCCAAGGGTGACGCCAGGGCTGCCTCCCGCCGATTAAAAGCAATGGCAGGCATACCAGAGCTTGACGTCACCTCTGGTGTTCAATCGCTGGCCGATTCGATTGTAGAGCTTCTGCAACTCACCCAAAAGGCGCAGATGGACGCGACGCATGTCGCTTTCGCCGTCGTTCACCGGATGGATTATTTATTGACTTGGAACTGCACCCATCTTGCTAACGCTACTCTTCAGAAGACGCTCTTTGAGTATTGCTCTTACCATCACCTCCACATGCCCGTGATTTGCACTCCCGAACTCCTCACCAAGCCACAAATATGAAAGATCCCATTATTAAAGAAGTCCGTGACGCTAGAGCCGCTGTCGCAGCAGACTTTGGTTTCGATTTACACAAGTTCTTCGCGTGGGCGAAGACGCACACAGCCGCAGAGCGCAAGGCCAAACAGTTGCTACCAACCAGCCCGAACAAAACGCTGGAGACAACAGGCGGGGCGATGAAGTCTCCTGTGACTCGGAAGCGTCACGTGCGCCCCGCCGGTGTCTCAGCTTGATCGCCCTGCCACATCAAGTAATCGCAATCCTCGTCACCCAATTAACTTTCTACCAACCCAACATGAATCCATACTTCCTCTCACTTTTTACAGCTGCCACCGTGGCGCTTGCTAACTCCGTTCATGCCGCTGTCATCCTATCACCCACCACGTTCGTTTCCAATTCGCTTGATCGTACTACAACCAATACGACAAGGACGATCGACCGCAGCGGCCTTTCCTCCCCCTTTATCAGCGGCACGACGGACTACGCCACCTATATCAGCTCATTAACCAACCCATGACGCTTCTGCCAGTAATGCATGGGAATCGAGCCCCTTTGTGCTGACGGGCACAATCGTCTTCGACCTAGGAGAAGTCTACAGCATAGAGCGTCTTGCCATATGGCAGGGTCAACAGGTGGTGCGGAGTCTTAATCGCCAAGTCAACGGGATCACGCTGGAGACTTCGTTAGATTCAGCTTTCACAGTTTCCCAAGCAGCGGGCAATTTCAATGTTCCTCTTAGCGCTTCTGCCACCCACCCTGTCACCCACTCTGTCAACGACTTTGACCTCACCGACACCACCGCCCGCTACGTGCGCCTAACCATTACTTCGAACCACGGGAGCACTGCTAGTACCTCCCTCGGCGAGATCGCCTTCGCGGTGAATCAAGTGCCAGAGCCGACCTCCGCGTTGCTGGGTCTCATCGGCTCCCTCGCCCTCCTCCGCCGCCGCCGTTGATCGGACCTTCTGTGCAATTCGTCTGACATCTTGATTTTGAAGAATTTTCCACCGCCAAGGAAGGAAGGGCGCCAAGAAATTTCAGGGAAATCATAAAATCAGAGTTTTGAAGTCGAGCTTCCACAAATCGGCAGCGGAAAGAGATCTGCTGCTGGAAAGGGAGCGCTTGGCGCCTTGGCGGTGAAAAAGAGGAGAATGTCAGGTTTCCCACAAACTCTCCTTCATCTATCCACCCTAGTTTTGGGAGATGTGATTTTTGCTCCCGTTATCGCTGACCTAGGAGGCGATCACGCACGGATTGAGGGAGCGGATTCTTGGCGATCCAAGCTTGGGCAGATTTCGCGTCTCGCTCGATCCATGCGTTTAGCGCCCGGCGATACATTCTCTCCTGACGCTGCGGATCCGTCATTCGGGAAATTTGACTAACGGAGGTCTGAGGATCTTTCTCAAAGGAATGCCAAATGAAGTTTTGCAAGACACGGTCATTGACGTCATTCGGATAGCGGTTCAGTAAATCGACGCCTTGTTGCGGATTTTTATCTGTCGCGCTACGAACCAGCCCGCGCAGCGCGTTGCTACGATTTTCTCCCGCGGGAATCGCCTCAAACGCAGTGACCGCGGCGGTGGAACTCATTCTTGACCATGTAGAATAAACATTGTCGAGCGCTTCATTCGTCGCGGTTCCTTGGTTTGCCAGCAACCACGCAGAAGTGCCAGCAGGGTCGTATTCAGCCATTTTCTCTGCGGCTCGGGCCATCGCTCCGTCTTGCAAAGACGGATCAGAAATGGAAGCGATCCAGTCTTTCACCGCCCCAGCTCCCTGCCGCCAGAGATGGGGTAAAATGTAATCGAGCCCTTTGCCACGCTCCACGCTCCGTGGCATACTGGCAAGCAGCTCAGTCGCGCGGGAGGGATTGGATTCCACCAGACCACGAATGATCCCTGGCAGATTAGGGTTTGCTCCTTCGCCCGTATGATTGCTTTTCGCCCAGGCGATTGCCGCTTCCGCATCACGGTTTGCCCAAGCGGTCAAAATCGTATCGGCGGCGAAGCTCCCCTCCGTGTTTGCTTTCGCATAAGTCAAAGCCGAAACGGGATCAACCTGCGCCCACGCAGTCAGCAACATCGAGTATTCTCCCATCCGGTCTTGAGTCATTCCCAAGCTGCGGAAATGAGCAACGGCCTCCTCGAAATCCCTCGGAGCGAGTTTATCGATCAAATCCAGCAAGGAGCGTGTGCGGCTGAGCGCATCCTCTCCCCGGATGATTTCTCCCAAACGCGCCATGCGATCTGCCGGAGCTTCCTTTTTATCCCGGTTTTTTGGTTAGGGCGGGATTCTCTTTTTGCCAAAGAATTTTCTCCCTCGCTGCCGCGAACTTCCGAGCGGAATTGCCCAGTTAGCGCAGCTCCTTCTGATGATGATACCGCAGGAGAAGTTTTTGAGGAAATACGACCGACCATGAATCCGCCCAGCCCGATTAACAAAAGTGCGGCGAAAGCAGTGATAGAAGTAATTTTCATAAAAACGGGATGATTGGAAATTACCTACGCTATAAGAACTCTGGAAATTGCGTTTTTGTAAAAATTTTTGCGTAGCGCGAAATGATCGCTGTTATTTCATACACAAGACGACATCCCCGAATAAACAAGGATGGATTGACGTCTCGGCTCCGCTTATCATTCGCGCAGCAGATGCCAAAACGCAACCCGCCAGAAACCAATCAACACCGCCATGATGCACCGGTCCGCATCAAGTCACGGCGGCCGGGAGCGCTGTCCTTGCTGATTTTTTGGCCGTTTCATCTTTTTAATTTGCTCACGCAGCCGCTCAGCACGCCGCTCAAATGCTCGCTCGCATTACTGGATATCCTTTTGTCGCTGGGCTCTACGGGTTAGTTTTTTTCGGTATGATTTACGGATTTCGGGCGCAACAATTTGACCTTTCGCGGATCCACGCCATGCCAGAGAGATCGATCATTCGGGACCGCCAAGGCGAGGAAATCGGCCGCATCCATGGCGAAAAACGCTTGATCGTCCCGCTGCGCCAGGTCGCTGAAAATTTCCGAAAAGCGATCTTGGCGCGTGAAGATGAGCGATTTTATCGGCATGGAGCATTTGACACCATCGGCATTGGCCGCGCCATTTTGAAAAATCTCGAAGGAAAGCGGGAAGGAGCATCCACCATCACCCAACAGCTGGCTTCCGATATGTTCGGCCTGAAAAAAGGTGAAAACCGCGGAGAGACCCTGAAACAGATTGATCGAAAGAT
This sequence comes from Akkermansiaceae bacterium, assembly GCA_012032235.1. Lineage (GTDB taxonomy): Bacteria > Verrucomicrobiota > Verrucomicrobiia > Verrucomicrobiales > Akkermansiaceae > Luteolibacter. Next base: position 3,853 of record JAAURL010000119.1, read on the forward strand.
GTTAGAAATCGCCATCGCCATTCGGTTGGAAGCTTCCTTGGAAAAGGATGAAATTCTGGAAGCCTACATCAACCAGATCAACTGGGGTCGCCAAATCAAAGGCATCGGGGAAGCCTCCCGGATTTATTTTGAAAAACACCCATCCGAACTCACGCTCTCACAATCCGCGTTGCTAGCAGGCATCGTTCGTGGGCCGGATTCTTTCAATCCATTTAGCTCCATGGAATTCGCCACCCGCGAACGGGGAACCACATTGAACCGCATGGTCGTGGCCGGAGTGATCACCGAGGAAGAAGCAGAAACTGCCAAGAAGGAGCCAATCGAAATCCGCCCGAAAGCGCGCAGGGAGATCAAAGAATCTTATGCGATGGATGCGATCCGTAGCGACCTAGAAGTCATCCTTGAAAAAGAAAACCTAGAGCTTGGCGGTTTAGAAATCATCACCACCATCGATCTTCGCATTCAGCACAAGGCAGAAGAATCGTTAGAAAAAAAACTGAACGAGGTGGAACGCTACTCGGGCTACGGCCATCAGACGCGGGCGGCATGGCAGAAAATCCCAGCCGAACAACGCACGGAACCTGAATACATCCAAGGCGCAGCCGTGGTCATGGAAAACCGGACGGGAGCCGTTTTAGCCTTAGTCGGTGGGCGGGATGCAAATGAATCTCGCTTTAACCGTGCCACTCAGGGCCTGCCGCAAGTGGGATCTATCTTCAAACCTTTTGTCTATGTATCCGCTTTTGATAAAGGTCTGCGCCCGAGTTCTAACATCAGTGACGATCCCATTCGCCCTGGTGAGATCAAAGGAGGAGGCAGATGGCGGCCACAAAACTCAGACGGCAAATACAACGGCATGAATTCCGTGGCCTACGGTCTGATCCGATCAAGAAATACCATGTCTGTTAGGATTGGAAATTACGCAGGATTGGAAAATGTAAAGGAAGCCGCAAAGATGGTTGGCTTTAAAAATCAACTGCCGAATGATCCGACGATATACCTCGGCTCGTTAGTCGCTTCACCATGGGAAGTTGCCACTGCTTACACCGTTTTTCCGAATGAGGGAAAACGCTACCGACCCTACCTCATTTCCCAAATCAAAGATCGCGATGGCAACGTGCTCTACGCGACGCCACAACTTCCCTATCAAGCGGTCAAAGAAAGCTCCGCCTGGTCTGTTTCTAAAATTCTGCAAGAAGTCACGACCAGCGGCACAGCGGCCTCCGTCAAACGCCTAGGATTTGAAAAACCATGCGCAGGGAAAACCGGCACAACGAATGATTTCAAAGACGCATGGTTTGCAGGCTACACTTCGAATCTAACATGTGCGGTATGGGTCGGCTTTGACACACCGAAGAAAACCTTCCAAGGCGGCTACGGCTCCGTTCTCGCCTTGCCCGTCTGGGCAGATGTGATGAAGACTGCGGACTTGCTCGGCTACAAAGCAGGTAATCTCGATGGTAAAGCAAAACTGGTCAAAATGCATATTTGCCGCCTCTCTGGGAAACGCGTCACCGCAGGTTGTCTCGAAGCTCACACCGCCTACTCAGATCTAGTCCCTAGCGACATCGCCTTGCCTGACAACGATCTTTGCCCAATTCACCCAGCTAGGGCACAGCCCATTGATGAATCCAGCCTCGTGGCGAGCGAGCAACCGGTCCTCGTCAAGCCACTCAAAGCGATCCCGGTTACCGAGGAGGAAGAGACCGACATCCCACGCGCCATTCCGGTGGATTGAGTGCTTCATCGTCATTTCATGATTTCTTGACCCATGTCCACTTGGCGCCCCATCCGTCCACCTGCATTCTGGCAGCGCTGGCTCCCGCAATGGCTGCACTGGCCGTTGAAAATATTTTTTCAACTCAGCATCATTCTTTTGATCGGGCTGTTAGGCTTTGTGTTTTACTACTTCATGCTGTCGATGAAGTTCGACATGGCAGACGTTGGTAAACTTCCCGCTGGCACGATTTACTATGACCGGAAAGGAGCTGAAATCACCGCGCCAGGTGCGAATTCACGACGCCTAGTAAAACGGTCTGACATCCCCCAGTTCCTCGTCGATTCTCTCCGTGCACGGGAAGACGCGAAATTTTTTGAACATCCCGGAATCGACATTCGCGGTCTTGCACGGGCGACTGTTAGGAATCTGAAGGACCGCGATTTTACCCAAGGAGCATCGACTCTGACGATGCAGCTCGCTCGGAATACTTTCAACGTGAAGCAAAAGTCGATGCATCGAAAGCTTCTCGAAATCGCGCTGACCTTGCGAGTGGAAGCCGCCTACACCAAAGACGAAATTCTAACCAATTATCTCAATCGCATCTACTTCGGCGCGGGAGCATACGGCATTGAGCAAGCTGCCCGCACTTACTTTGACAAATCCACTAGCGAGCTCAATGAAAGCGAGTGCGCGATGATTGTCGGCATCATTCGCGGACCACATATTTTCTCTCCATTCAGAAATTTAGACGCTGCCATTGAACAACGAAATCAAACACTCAATCGCCTTGTCACCATGAAAGTGATCGATGAAGCCCGGCGCGATGTGATTAAAGCGATGCCAGTCAAACTGGCCAAAGAAGACGAACGCGAAACCCAAACATCTTACGCGCTTCAAGCTGTCCGCCGTGAGCTAGATCACATTCTCGATGCTGCCGAGACCACCACGGGATCCCTAAAAGTCTACACAACACTGGATGCAGGATGGCAAAATCGGTTAGAAATTGAACTCACCCGCGCTGTGGAAGATTTAGAACACGAAAGCACATGGCCCCATCCTACAGAGGCCGATCACGCTCCCGGCACAGATCCAGCTTATCTCCAATACGCCGCAGTCACTACGGAATCGCGGACTGGTGCAGTTCTCGCTCTGATAGGCGGAAGAAACTTCAGCCACTCGCGCTTTGATCGGACACGTTCCAGCAGAGATTTAGGCTCTGCTTTCGAGCCATTTGTTGCAGCAGCAGCAGCGGAACGCGGCAAGCTGGTCATGCCTGGTCGGCCACTACAAACAGGCCGCCAAATCGGACCGGCAGAAGTCGCACGCATTGCGAAACGCTGTGGCATGAGCGGCAGCTTTTCAGAAACGGAAGACCTTTTCCGCGGCACCGTGAATGCCACACCGTTAGAAATGTCAGCCGGGCTCGCCGTTCTCGGGAATAAGGGAAAGCTCGCGAAAACATACCTGATTCGAGAAATCCGTGACGCCAGTGATGAAGTGATTTACACGGCAAAATCTCAACTAACTGCTGCGATTAGCCCCAGCGCCGCCACAGATGCTGCCAGTGTATTACAAGAAACAGCAGGCACCCGCTGCTTTACTGGCGCGACAGGCTCAGAAAAAGACGCATGGACGCTGCGTCTCGGGCCTAACGGATCCACCGCCATTTGGCTAGGTTTCGACAAGCCCAAAGTGATCGCTCCAGAAGCACGGCTAAAGTCGTTGCTAGACGAATTTGTAAAACGCCTGGGCAATCAATGATATTTGAGCCGAACTAGCGAGAGAACTGAAAAATTCCCGCCATCAAGCTATCGCCAGTAATCCCGCAGATAAGGAAATAAGAGGCACCTCAATTTCCTAACATTTTTTCCGCTTTTGCGGGTTCTGTTCTAACAAACGCATTGACCTTGGTGGCTTGCTCTGGAGTGAGATTAAGCTTTTCGTATTTCGTGCCTTGAAGTTGGCGCTTTTGGTCGGAAGCAGGTGCTTTGCGGTAGCCGTTTAGAGAAGTATAAGTTTTGGCTGCTACTCCGGCGCTTGGCTTTGGCTGTTAGGTTCGAGAGAGAAATTTTTTCAGGATCGTAATCGACAAGCGTGACTTCGTGGCCTTCCAGGAATCCCGCTTCGGTGCGGACGACGCCGTCAATGGCTCCCAAGGCCATTTCTCCCGTCCAGAAGCAGTATTGGGAAAAAGCAACGCGCTGGGTTCTTCCCTTTTCATTCGGTGGCCCAGACTTTTTTAACACCTCAGCCATTCGTGACTTTAGCGTCGTCGCATCCCAGACGCGGTCTTTGCGCGGGATCAAATCTTGGCCATCCGCATTGATGAAGCGCACGACTTGGAAATTCCACGCCGGCTCGCCGAATTTTTTCAGAATCTCCGCATCTTTCCCTGCTTATTATTATGAATCAGCAGTGGCACGAAATTTTCTTCAATTCCTTTGACCACGGAGGCATCGCTCAGCACTTCTTGCCCGAATTGTTTGCAACCTGCACAGCCGGGAACTTCTTGAAAAAGGAGAAAGATCGGCTTGCCGGAGTCTTTGGACGATTTGACGGCAGTGTGATAGTCGCGCTCCCATGCGACTTTGCCGACCTCGACTGGGTTTGCGCTAACTGGCTCTGATGAGCAGCTCATGGTGCTGATCGTGACTAGTATGCCAGCGAAGCAATGAAGCGGAAATTTCATGACTCTATGAGACATGATGCGGGAAATTTATTCCTCACCTTCTTCAGTTCATTTTGTGCTCTGCCGCAAATGCGGCCGCTCCTTGCGGGTCGTTACTCGGCCAGTTTCGGTAGATCAATTTCAACGTCTCATCGCGGATCGGACCGGGAGGGAGCGTCTGTGCCCACTGGTTGGCGACTTGTGGCTCATAGACGGCGATGGCTTTCGCGTAGGCGAGGACCGCACTGTGCTTTGCAGGACTCTCTGGCGCAGCCGCCAACCAAGTTCCTGCGGCTTGGTAATCTTGCTCCGTCCATTCGCCAACCAATTCGGTGATCGGCTCACTAAGTTGGTCTGCTGGTAGATTTTCTCCGAGCCATTCCACCCAGCGACCAGTGTCTTGCCGGGTGGCGAAATAGTTTAGGCCATTGGCAAATAGTTGTTTTTCTTCCGGGGAAAATTTGGATTTTGAAATCCACGAGGTCATCGCATCGATCCCTTCAGAATCTAAATTTTGAGCGATCGCAGCAAAGGCGTCATCACGGACCGATTGGCGATCCGCCTCACTCAGGCTGGCAATGTGTTCGCGCAGAGCGGATAGAATGTTTGTTCTTTTTTCTGGGCTGTCGCCGACTTCGACGATCGCATTGTATGCTTCTGCGGTCTGTTCTAATTTGAGTTCACCCAGAATGATCAGCGCTTGCTTCGAGTCATTTTTCGCAGTGCTGGCGATGATTTCGTTGTAAATTTCAGCCCGATCAAATTGACTATATTTCCCGCCATTTTTACGGACCCACGCCAGAGATGATTGAGGGTTCTGCTCCGCCAGTTTGCTCAATGAGGATGAAATGACGCTGGTCGCCAGCTCGCCTTTTCCTAACAGATCAGCATGCTCTTCCAGAACGGAAAGCGCGGAACTCACATTTTTTTCTGCGAGCTGAACGATGGCTAGCCCGATGATCTCGCGCTGATTTTCACGAGAAATTCCTGTGAGTTTCCCTAATTCTGCAATGACCATGGCGAGCTGAGGTGCATTCAGATTGTTGAACTGAGTGATTAGATCCGCCCATAGCTTTTGATAGGCTTCGCTTTGTTTTTCCCTGCTTTTGCCGATTCCTTCTAGTTGATAAGCGACCTTTGTAATTTCCACGGCAGCGCACGCGCTTGCCTTTCGTGTGCTTCACGTTCCTGCTTTGAAAGCGAAGCGTCGGTAGAAATGTTAGAAATGCCTAGCTTAGCAGCTTCTGATAGTAAATTCTGCTGCGTTTCCCGCAACTGGGATAAATGCCGCTGTTGTAAAATCGCGGGCACAGCACAAGCGATGATAACAGCAAGCGAAATAATCAGAGGTTTCTTCATTTCAGCTAAAGTCATTTAAGATCTTCTAAAACTTCCTTACGGCGGTTTGGATCTTTGATATTATCCGCCAACACGATCGCTTGTTCTAGATTGGCCGC
>JAAURL010000120.1 GCA_012032235.1 Akkermansiaceae bacterium
TCCGTGAGCAGTTTGATTTCATTTCCTCCACCTCAAAACTCACCGGGAAGGCGAAGCATTTAAAAGCAATCCGCAAAACTTTCTCCCTCCGTCCAGAGGAGCTACTCTACATCGGCGATGAACTGCGGGATGTGAAAGCCTCACAAAAAGCGGGAATCCCAGTCGCTGCGGTGACTTGGGGCTTTAATTCTAGGGAGTCGCTGGCGGCATCGGAGCCGAATTACATTTTCGATTCTCCTGCGGATTTCCTGCAATTACTCAATGAGCGCTGAGGCTGGGGGAGGGCGATCCAGCGAGGGATCTTTCAACCGTGAATGACCACGTGCCTGTCGATACGTGTTTCTCTGTGGTTCTATTTTCCTTTTTTGGTTAAAACGCGTCTTTGACGTGATTGATTTTCGGCTTCTCGCCGTCTTTCACATTTACCTCGATGACATCGAAACGCCACGGCAGATCCCGCGTCCCCAGACGTTTTAGCCATGAGTTAGCTCCCTTCTCGATGAGTTTTTGCTTCGACTGATCGACGGCATCAAGACCGCGAATCTTACTGTCAGCGCGGCGAGTTTTAACCTCCACAAAAAGAAGTAATTTCCCATTTCGAGCGATGATATCTACCTCGCCTTTTCGCGGGCTACGGTAGTTTTTTGCTAAAATTTTACAACCTTGGGATTGGAGCCAGGCGGCAGCGACTTGCTCACCGTAATTTCCTAACCAGATGTGGTCACGCGGTTCTCCGTCAGCCTTCTTCAAACGACAGGGCGAGTTGAGCGACGGGCTGAAACGAGTAACGATGGTGGCGACAAGGGCCGTGAGTCCGTAGCGCTTCAAGATGGGCTTTTGTGCCATAGCCTTGGTGTTTGGCAAAGCCGAATTGCGGGAACTCCCGGTCGATCTCCTGCATGATTCGGTCCCGAGTTACCTTTGCGATAATGCTAGCCGCAGCGATGGAAAGAGAAAGTCCATCGCCTTTCACAATCCCATCATGGGGAAAAGGAAAATCCCTAACAGGACAGTCCATCGATCAGGCAATGGTCCGGCGGAGTGACTAACGCTCCCGCTGCACGGCGCATGGCTAGATGCGTAGCTCGCAAGATATTCAGCCGATCAATTTCCTCCCGATCTGCTATGGCGACAGCCCAGAGAATTTCCGAGTGAGCGGTGATTTGCTCGTAGAGTTGTTCTCTTTTCCTTGCGGACAGCTTTTTAGAATCGTCCAGACCAGCGCATGTGAAACCCCTCGGTAGAATCACAGCTGCTGCAGCGACGGGGCCAGCCAACGGGCCTCGCCCGGCTTCATCAATCCCAGCGACCCAGCGTAGGCCACGAGATTGTAGGGAAGTTTCGTAAGATAGATCCGGCACGTCCCGGAAATTAATGCTGATTAAACCTTTCGCGTCTAGCTTGTTGGCCCGTTCTCGCGGTCGCAAAAATTTGGGTCGCAAAAACAGTTCCATCACGATCGACGGCAGTCCCGATTCCGGTGTATGGCCAGGAGCTATCCAGATTGATCCGATGGGCCTTGGAAGTTGCCCATAGCTGCAACAATACCGAGGCTGCGGATTTTCCCGGATTGTAGGCAGCCGCTACATTTTCACTGGTATTTTGAAAACCGAAACGTTGTTGGGCAATCAACGCTCTGCCTTCATGCCCCCAGTGACTAACATTTTTTCCGTGGACTTTGAACTTTCCGCGATTCTGAAGCATGTATTCGGAATGATTTTTCGCTAGCTGGTCCAGCCCAGCATGACGTTGTAGATCGGACATTCCTTTGCTCTGCCGATATGCATTGACTCCATTAAAAATCTGATCGGAAAGCTGAGAGTTCTTACCAGAGCTAGTCGGAATGATGATTGTCTGTAGCTTCGAGGGCGCGGAACAGGACGCGAGCGCAGCAATGCTAGCGAGCAAAATTACTTTAGTGATGGGGTAGGATTTCATAGCTGTTAGATTTTGATATGATCAATTATCATCTTAAAAGTAGGTGAGCTTTTTAACCGCGAAAGGGTTATTTTCAAAAAATAGATAACTGTTTGTCAACGAAGGTGCTAAATGCAGTCGTTTAGCGTGTGCAGTCCTAAGTTTGAGAAAATCAAAAAATCTTTGGTTACTGAAGAGTTAAAAAAGTTCAAGCATCACAAGTCGTTAGAATCCAACACAGTGCCTTATATTTTTTTCTTTAAACTTGGAGCCGCTGGTCGGAATCGAACCGACGACCTATTCATTACGAATGAATTGCTCTACCCCTGAGCTACAGCGGCGTCTCACAGAACGAAGCGGAAGAAAGCAAAGCCGTGGTTCTGCCGCAAGCGGGAAATTTATCTGCTCTTTCCTTGGAAATATTTGACGATGGCAGCGGTGAGGCCTGGAATATCGTGTTTGGTGGCTTCGAAGGCAGGCTTCATGCCTTTTTTACGCAGCGTTTCACTGGTGACTGGGCCGATGCTAGCAGCGCCACAACCTTCCGGCCAATCCAAGCCGAGCGCGAAAAAGTGATCGACGGTGGAGCTAGAGGTAAAAGTGATCAAATCTGCACCTTCTTCTGTTAGGCGGGCGCGTGCTCCAGTTAGGTCTTCTGTTTCCGGCACGGTGCGATAGGAAATGCATTCATCGACGATGGCTCCCAAGGCAGTTAGGCCTTCGCCCACGATGTCTCGGGTTTCGGCAGCTTTCACCCACAGGATTGTTAGATTCTCGATGTCTTCCTTTTTAAATGCCTCAATCAATCCTTCTGCGACGAAGCGCTCTGGGATGAGATCGACAGCGAAGCGATATTCGCGAATTTTCGCGGCAGTGCCTGCACCAATCGCCGCGATTTTAGGATTTCCCAAACTGCGGGCGTCTTCGTAAGTGGCGAAAAACGCATCAAAGAATCGCTCCACTCCATTCGGGCTGGTGAAAACGAGCCAATCGTATTCATGGGCATGAGTCACCAGTTCCGCAAACTCTTGGCGGTCGGGAGGACCTTCGATGCGGATCGTCGGCAGCTCGATCACATCTGCTCCCAGATCGCGCAGGGCTTTGCTGAGTTCTCCCGCTTGCTCCCGCGTCCTCGTGACGACGATGCGTCTCCCGAATAGTGGGCGTTTTTCAAACCAGTTAATTTTCTCCCGCTCCTTCACCACATTGCCGATGATCGCCACCGCGGGAGAAGTGAAATTTCCCGCCTCTGCGATGTCAGCAATGTCTGTTAGAGTGCCAACAATCGTTTTTTGGGAGCCAGTCGTGGCCCACCGGGTGAGCGCGATCGGTGTGTCTCCCGCCGCGCCATTTTCAATAAATGCCGTGGTGATTTCCCGCAGTCTGGCGACGCCCATGAGGAAAACTTTCGTGCCGGGAGCATTGGCCAGCTGCGCGTAATCCACGGAGCTAAAGCCTTTCGTCGGATCTTCGTGACCGGTAAAAATCGTCAATTGCGTATTGTGATCGCGGTGAGTCACTGGGATGCCTGCGTAGGCGGGACCGGCGATGGAGGAGCTAATGCCGGGAACGATTTCAAAGTTCACTCCTGCTGCGGCCAGTTCTGCGGCTTCTTCACCGCCGCGCCCGAAAATCATCGGATCGCCGCCTTTTAATCGAACAACATTTTTTCCGGCTTTAGTTTTCTCGACGATGATCCCGTTGATTTGATCCTGTGGCACAGAGTGGTCTTTCGCCCGTTTACCGACGTAAATTTTCTCGCAGCCTGCCTTCGTCCAGTTGAGTAACTCAGGACTGCTAAGCGCGTCATAGACTAACACATCAGCCAGTTCGATGCACTCCTTTGCCCGGAGAGTGACAAGACCGAGATCGCCAGGACCGGCGCCGACGAGATAACAAGTGCCTGAAGTGCTCATGAAAGAGAGTTGAAAAGTTCGAGTGCGACGTGGAGAGGATTTTCTCCGTTAGATTGGCCAGACTTCGGCATGCCGCCAGCTTCGGGAAATACCCGGGCTGCTAGATGGATCTGGCCGTGAGATAGCGAGGAGAAAACGCCGACGGGGGTGTGACAGCCACCTTCTAACAGACGGAGAAATTCCCGTTCCGCCGTGATGCGCAGCCAAGTCTCATGATGCCCGATCGCTTCGGAAATCTCCCGATTTTTCGCATCACTGGCACGGACTTCTAAGCCGATCGCTCCCTGGCCCGCAGCGGGAAAAAATTCATTCTCTCCCAAACGCGTGACGAACAAACCCGACATCCCGGCAATTTCCTGGTCTCCATTTCCCAGGGAAATAAAATCGAGTCTCACCAGCCCGGCTTCCGCTAACAGGATCGCATCGTAGGCTTCCTCCTTCGCCAGTTTTTGTAATCGTGTCGGGACATTGCCCCGCAAGTCGATGACTTTGAGATCTGGCCGCAGCCATTCGATTTGCTTCGCCCGCCGCACGCTGCTGGTCCCGATGGTTGCTCCTTTTTTTAAGGCAGCCAGTCCTCCCGGTTTTCGCATGACTAAAACATCGCGGACGGGAGCTCTTTCTAAAACTGCAGCGAGCCGGAACGGACTTTGTAAAACTGTCGGTAAATCCTTCAAACTGTGCACCGCGATGTCGATTTCTCCCGCTTCCAGAGCTTCTTCGATTTCCTTGATGAAAACGCCTTTGTCAAAAGTTCCTTCTGACTTCGCCACTTCGCTAAGGGCCACATCCGTGCGACGATCCCCAGTGGTCTTAATGACTTTGCGAATGATCTCCCGATCTGGGAAAGCCGCAGCTAGCGCCGCTTCCGTGGCCGTGGCTTGGACTAGGGCCAGTTCACTGCCACGCGTGCCAACGATGATGGGAGCCAAAGGAGAATCGATCATTTCGGGAGAATCGCCGCCGCTGCGACGCTCCTTCCATGGCCGCCAGAGCCTTCCTGCGCAAGCCCAAGATGAGAGCAGCTAGGGATTTTGGCATGTCGCTGCTATTTCCAACCACCATGCTAGCCATTTCGAGAAAAAGGCTAGGTGGTTGGAAACCGCCGCCACGGTCTACTTGCGGGTGATCTTGATGACTCGATTCGCACTGACGATGCCGTCCACATCGGTGGCGAAGATGGTGATGGTGTTTTTGCCTTTTTTGAGCTTTGCCTTGAGCGTCCAGCTGGTCGTGCCAGTGGCAGTTTTTAGCGGGCCTTTGCCGATTCGGTATTGCACGGACTGAATACCAAAGGCATCGCTGGCGGTACCACTGAAAGTGATCTTCTCTTTTTGCGTGGACTTTGGCGGTGCAGTCACTGTCAACACGGGTGGCGTCATGTCTGGAGAGAAACGCAATACACGGTTGTTGTCGCTATCTGCGATCCAGAGGCTGCCGGTGGTGTCCACGAAGGGACGATAAGAGGGAAAGTCCAAACCGCGGCGGGTGATAGCGGCAAGATTACTCGTGAAATCCGGTTGACCCAACACTCCATCGGCGGCGGCACCGCTCAGCTTGGTGGAGGCGTTGTTGAAGCGCAGCAGCCGGTTATTGCCAAAATCGGCCACCCACAGGGAGTCATCTGGAGTGATCCATGCGCCGCGAGGCATATTGAATTTTGCGGAACTTGTGCCAGCAGTCGTCGTGATAAAATCCGGCTGGCCGAGCACCGCGCTGGCTGGGGCATTGTTTCCAAGACTTGCTGCATTGTTGAAACGCAGGATGCGGTTTCCGTTTGCACAAGTGACATACAGCGTGCCGGTGGAGGAAATCGCGACCCCGGTGGGGAATTGCAGCCCATTGCTGCCGCTGCCTGCGGTATTGGTGTTGAAAAGCGCTTGGCCCAGTACTCCATCTGCCGCTGCACCGCTGGGCTTGCTGCTGATGGCGTCAAAGCGCAGCACGCGGTTGTTTTGGCTATCTGCGACCCACAGGCGGTCTGAGGAATCGACACAAACGTCATAGGGATTTGTCATTTTCGCCGCTGTGAGCCCGGAGCTGCCAGTGGTGAAGTCTGGCTGACCATAGACGCGGTCCGCACTGGGTGAGGAATCCCGTAGGCTGGCAAAGTCGAACCGCAGCACGCGGTTTCCACTATAATCTGGCACCCATAGCCTGCCCTTCGCATCAAGAAAGAGGGACTCTGGATCGTTGCTAAATTGATTCGCGGTGACGCCGGTGGTTCTGGTGGTGAAAAGCGCCTGGCCGAAAACTGCTTCTGCCGCCGCACCATTGGCAAGGGCATCTGCACTGGCATAGCGCAAGACGCGTTCATTTCCTTCCTCCGCGACGAAGACCTTGCGGGTGACAGGATCGACAATCGCGGAAACAGGATCATTAAGCGAAGCTGCATTCGGGGGAACTGGGGCAAGGTTTGAGGTGAAGTCCACCTGACCGAGGACGAGGTCTGCCTCGGCGAAGTTGGGGATAGTTTTCCCGAATGAGTAAGTGGCAAGCCCTAGGCTCGCGAGGAGGAGTATCGTAGTTTTCATAGTTGTTACTTTTAGGAGTTGTTTCACAGCAGGGAAATCTCCCTGCTCCTCCTCTCTTTTCGCGATCCGTAACCAGCGATGACAAAAAATGTGAAAATATTTTAGATGCGCGGGGAGCGCCTGCATCTTGCAGGCTGTTTTCGGCATCTTGCCGGGAACTCACATCTGCGCTTTTTGTTTGAAATGCTTTGCCAAATCCAGCCGGGCAAATTCCCAAGCCAGCAGTTGTTTCACCGCCGCCGTGCGTTGAAGCTCACGATCCTCCGCGCGATACACCACGCCGATCCCGCCACGCCTCAGCGCATAAGTCAGGAGCGGCGGCCAATACATGCTGCATAATCGCGACAACGCCTCAGCGCTATCCGGCCCATGACGAACCGCACGAGCGATCATGCTCCATTGCGTTGTTTTAAACTCTGCCAATCTATGAATTTAACTTAAGTATTCATGGACCTGTTGACAGGAAAATCTGATTTCCTAACTTCAGCTGTTAGATTGCAATTACTGGGTCAAATTTTCCGCAGCGGTATCTCGAAAAATCATTTCCCAAGCTCGTGAGCGCGCTGTGTGGCAGCCGTGACAGCCTCGATCAAAGCAGACCGCAAGCCGTGCCGCTCCAGCGCTGCCAATCCAGCAATGGTGGTGCCACCGGGAGATGTCACCATGTCCTTGAGAACCGCTGGATGTTCTCCCGTTTCCAGCACCATCGCCGCAGAGCCCAGAACCGTCTGGGCAGCTAACCGAATCGCGTCTGCGCGAGGGATTCCCGCTTTCACCCCTCCATCCGCCAGTGCCTCAATGACGAGGTAAATGTAAGCCGGACCGCTGCCAGAGAGACCGGTCACCGCATCCATCAAGCGCTCTGGCACAGCCACAGCAACGCCGACAGAACCTAACAGAGATTGTGCCAACTGTGCATCCGCCGCAGTCGCCTTTGTGCCGAGACAATATCCCGCCGCGCCGTGACCGACTAAAGCTGGCGTATTTGGCATCGCCCGGATTACCCGAAAATTTTCGCCTGCGGAAGACTCCAGCGCCGCCAGCGTCACTCCCGCAGCAATGGAAATCACCAACCGTGGCTGACCCGCAGATAGGCTCACTGCATCTGCTAGTACAGTGGGAATATCCTGAGGCTTGGTGCACAAAAGCAAAACATCGGAAGCCAACGCCACATCGGCCAGAGTAGCGGTGACTTTCGCTCCCGTCGCCGTGGCAAATGCATCGCGGGATTTTTCGTAAGGATCACAACCGATCACGTCTCCCGCAGTCACCACACCAGCGCGGATCGCTCCTTGGATCAGTGCCGTTCCCATTTTCCCACAGCCGATGACTCCTAACTTCATGCCCGGAGAGTAAGCAAACCAAAGCTGCCCAGGCTAGCGTCATTTTACTTGGTAATGGGATCTGCCCGTGGCCATGTTGTGGGCATGAAAATGCGTCTCCTTACGGCATCACTTCTCGGCTGTGTTCTGGCAGTAGCCGCAGAACCTCAGGCGCCGATCAAAACAAAAAATTGGCGAAGGAGGAAAGACGATCGTCGTCCCCACGGAGGAGGAAAAACCCGCTGCGGAAAAATTACCAGACGTGGAAGATGCGATCCCTGACATCGTGAAGGCGCTGGGAGAACCAACAATGATCGAGCTGCCCGCCGGAATGGCGATGGCCATCACCGCCGCATCAGACAAAGCACAAGCGCATGTGAACCAAGGCATCTATCATCTTCACGGCGGTTGGGAATTAGAGGCTAGCCGCCATTTCGCCGCAGCCATGCGGGAGGATCCTGAATGTCTCATGGCTCATTGGGGCATGGTCATGTCCACGCTCACACCTTCCCCAGAAACTGGCCCTGCCAGAAATGCTGCGTCTGATCGGATGTTAGAACTCGTTAACAAAGAATATGGCACTGAGCTAGAACGCAGCTATGCCTACGGACTCATTAAATACATGGAGGAAGGTCCAGAAGGAGCCGCTGAGGCATTTCGGAAAATCGCCGAGAAATTTCCTAACGATCTCCAAGCCGGTATCTTCGCTGCGCTTTTCAGCCGCACGGGATATGATGAGACCGGGAGCATCACCCCTAACCAAGAAACTGCGGAGAAAAATCTATCAAAACTAATCGAGAAAAATCCACAGAATCCGCTCCCGCTCTACGCGCTGCTCTCGATTCGCGCGGAAGCTCCAGACCTCAGCAATTCCGTGGAACTCGCGCGCCAGCTTTGCCAGATCGCTCCTGATTACGCACCTTACTTCCATCTACTAGGCCACTACGAATGGCGCACTGGGCAACATGGCAAAGCAGCCTCCGCTTTTGGCCGCGCCTCCACCATCCTAGAACGCTGGATGCGGGATCACAAAGCCAGCGTCGCAGATTGCCCAGAGTGGGTGAAATCCGAGTGCTACCGCGTCGTCGCCATCGCGTCAAAAGGAGATTTCGACACCGCCTTCGCCGCTGCACGCCAAGTCGCCGCCACTCCATTTCCTGCTAGCCGCGCGGGATCTTCCGGTGCCCGCCTGCTGCTGTGGGAAGCGAAGACTTTGCCTGCCCGCGTCCTCCTGCAACGCGGCCTAGCAGGGAATGTCAAAGATGCTAATAATTCACTCCCTAAGCCTGATGAGCTCAAAAACACTCGAACAAAATCCCTCGCTTATCTCTGGGTAGATGGGCTGCGGATCGTTCTTGAAGGACAAAGACTCATCAACGCTGGCGATTTAAATGGAGCGAACGAAGTTCTAACCGCTCTGGCGCATCACGGAGAAATGATGAGCAAAGCCCAAGCGGCCGCCAATGCCAGCGGGGAGCGCTCTGCGTGGACACGCTCCTTACCGCGCATTGGAAGTATTAGCCAGTGAGCTCAATGGGAATAAAACCCTAGCCGGGCCAAAGGAGCGCATCGGCACCGCCTATAATTGGTTCGCATCTGCGACTGATCGCCAGCGCCCAGCATCCATGATGCTCCCGCCATTAGTGCTCACCCCGATGGCGACTCGACTGGGTGAATACTATTTAGCGAAGGACCAAACCACCCAAGCGATCGAATCCTATCAACGTGCGCTCGCTGCATTTCCCAATGATATGAATGCTCTGTTAGGCCTGAAAAAAGCTTATCAAAAAGCCAAACTCACGAAGGAAACTGCTGACACAGAGCAAAAAATCCAGGAGCTAAAAGCGCAGTAATGGGTTGCGTAGTCTAGGGTAAATACCCGCTCGCTCGAATTCGCGAAACGTTTAAATGTAGATGCCCTGAGCCGCGGGTCGGAAAGAATAGATCTCACCTTGTGCGTTTCAGGGTTGAGTCTGCCGCC
>JAAURL010000121.1 GCA_012032235.1 Akkermansiaceae bacterium
TCCAACGGCGGACGCAGCTCACGGCTTGTTGATTGAGGATGGGCCAGGGAGAAGGGCTTTTCGCGTAGGCGGAAATGACGCTGCCATTTTCTCCGACGACGAATTCGACGACGATGGTGCCGGACTGACCTTTGCGCTTTGCCTCGCTGGGATAGGAGGGAGCGGGCATTCTCCCGCCGGCGAGGCGCTTGGCATCTGACATACCAGTGCCGCCGTTTTGGCCGCCGCTCCCGGCTTTTCCTTTTGGCATCGGGTTTCCCTGTGGCAGAGCCACCGGTGGGGCTGGTGGGCAGAGAGGAGCGAGTGGCGACTTTGTTCGTGGGCTTTACGGTAGGACGTGGCTTGACCGGATCGGGAGCAGCTGCCTTGGTGGGCTTTACGACAGGCGGCGGCAAATCGGGAACTTCCGGCAGCGGAGTGATGTCAGCGGTATCCGGGATTTCCGGTGGAGTTGGTAAAGTTTCCTCGGGAGCGAGAGGAACGGAACTTTCCTCGGCAGAGCCAGTCGTCCCAGCATCGGTTTCCTGAGAGGGAGGGAGATCTCCTGCGGAGAAATCCTCCGTCAGCACGATGGATTCTAGGTCTTTGAAGGGATCCTTAGATTTCCCAGCATCATTGAGGATTTCCATGGTCACCGGGACCACGATCCCAACCGTGCCGAATCCAGCAACGCTGAGCCAAGTGGCTAGCGTGCCGATATTCAACGCATGGAGAAATGGAGTCATGGATTCCGGGAGAAAAAATCAGGGTGATTGGAGAGCGAGTTCTCTTTCGGCGAGTTGGAGTGACTGGATCGTTTGGATGGCTTTTCTGACGAATGGAGTGTCGTTCAGACGCTGTCTAGTGATCTGCTCTACATTGGCTTTTGCAAGCTGAAGTTCGTGCTGCATTTCCTGAATGAGAAACGTATTTTCAGCCAAAGGGCTGCCGGGAGCGAGCCATTCTTTTAAGTATTCTCCCAGGAAATGCGGCTGGCAGACGCGGTAAATTTTCGCTCCATAGCGGACGAGATCTGCAATCCATGGGCTGTGATCATTGGAGGATCGAGCCATGCCGAGCGCCTCTTCATTCAGATCCGTAGCGGTCGCGATCCAATCTTTTTCCAACTGGATTCCGCCGGGTTCGTCGAGGAGCATGGCCAGCGCCCGGCAGAGAATCCCGCGAGCTTTGATAGAGGCCTCCGTCACGGCATCACTGGGCGGGAGATTTTTTAGGAAATTCACGGCGATATGTACGTCTTTCCACCCGGCGATGGGATTTTCCTGATCTAACTGAAAACGCGCGCGATTGGTGTGGAACATGGATGCGATAAACGCTCTGTCGGGAGTGGTGGTTTCTCCCCAGGAAATCAAAAGCTGCGCGGCGTTGGAAAATGAGATTTCAGCTTCGGCGGGTTGCTGCATT
Organism: Akkermansiaceae bacterium; assembly: GCA_012032235.1. Taxonomy (GTDB): domain Bacteria; phylum Verrucomicrobiota; class Verrucomicrobiia; order Verrucomicrobiales; family Akkermansiaceae; genus Luteolibacter. The sequence continues at coordinate 1,405 of JAAURL010000121.1, forward strand.
TCAGCGGAAAGAGTCGCACGATTGATCCAGGCGAGAATGAGGCGATTCACGTAGCTAGGATTTCGGTCCAGCGGGACGTATTGCATCGTGTCATGGCGTGGTTGAGAGAATCAATCGCTTCGGGAAATTTGCAGAGAAACCGCAAGGAATCACTGCGATTCATCCATGCAGCAGAGAGCAGCCAGGCGGATTCCACATCGTCCTGCCATGGTGTAGCGGCGCGGAGTTCCAACGCGTGATTGAAGTGAAAAAGCGCGGTGTGGTAGTCGCCTTTTTCTAAATAAGCGATGCCGTCGAGCATGTGTTGGCGGGAGATCATGCCGTTTTTTCCTTTCTAAAAAACCGTCGCCACGAGAGAGCAAATCCGCTGTAAATCAGGACGAGCGTCGCAACACAGGCGAACGCCGCGATGCTCTGGCCGATCCAGCCACCCGCCTCACCAGTGTGAATCCAGCGGCCCCAAGACATGGCGCGTTTCGCAGGACTGTCGCTGGAAAAATCCTTAGTCGAAAGGAGCTGCGCGGTGGCAAGATCGACAGTAAATTCGCTACGGAGATCCGGGCGGCCACGGTGGCTTCCCGCAACAAAGACTTTCAGTGGTTCCGCGGATTTAGGGGAACTGAATTTGAGCTTGCTGCCAGTTAGGTTTCGCGAAAGTGACGGCGGCGATGGCGGCATCGAGTCCAGACGGGAGATTTTCCGGGCCTACGGGTGGTGGGTTTTTCTTTCCTCCCTGCTGAGTCGGGAGAGTTTCCCCAAATGCCTGATAGAGTAGCTGCCGCGCCCATGGATAGGCGATGAGCAGGCCAGTCGACACGATGAAAATGAGCGGCAATGCAGACCAAATCCCGAGAGCGTTGTGCCAATTCCAATCGCGGGCACGGCCTTGCAAATTCAGTCTGGGGCGGGAAATCGCGGCCAGTCCGCGGCGGGTGATGCGCTTGGGAATCCAGATGATGAGTCCGCTGAAAATGAGGAAAAGAAACGCACACGCGGCGGCGGAATTGATCGATTGCCCGACCTCCTTGGCTTTTCCCGAAAGCGCAAGCCAACGGTGGAAGGAGGTGACTTGCTTGAAGAAATTCCGAGTTCGCACCGCTCCCGGCCCGAGAATTTCTCCCGTGTAGGGATGAACAAAAATCGATTTCTCCCGGCCAAACTGAAAGACAACGGGAGAATCCGCTCCCGGACGGATCAATACGCCAGTCGGGCGGGATTTCGCGTCAGCGGCGAGGATTTTCCCGTGTAGCTCGGAAATGCTGAGTCGCTGAGATTCGGGAGAAACGTGGATTTTATAAGTATCCAGCCGCTCGGTGATCTGTCGCTCGAATGAAAGGAGCAGGCCGCTGCCTGCCATCAGGAAAATCACTAGGCCCGCTCCCAGCCCGATGGCCAAATGCGCCCAGAAGAATAGTTTACGAAGCTTTGAAAAGCGATTCATCAGAAGGAGGCGAGACAGTGTGCGCTTACGGGGGGAGCTAAGCGCACACTGTCAGTTTTTAGCAGTTCGCTAAATTGGTGGGAAAATTTGTAGATCATCATCTTTAAAGATCCGTAAATCCGTGCAATTCGTAGTTTGAAAAATTGCTATCGTTTTAAAGCTCAGCCCACTGGCGGAGGAGATTGTGATAAACTCCAGTGAGCTGGACGGCGCTTTCATCAGCGGCTTTTTGTCCGGCGAACTCTCCCGAAATCCTTTGAATCGCCAAATCGAGATCGAAGAGCAGTGTGCGTTGCTCGTCGCTGCGGATCATGCTTTGCAGCCAGAAAAACGAGCAAACTCTCGCACCACGAGTCACCGGAGTGACGTGGTGCAAACTGGTCGCAGGATACAAGACCATGTGGCCAGGCGGGAGCTTCACCCGTTGCACGCCGTAGGTGTCCTCGATGCAAAGTTCCCCTCCGTCGTATTCATCCGGTCCGGCGAAAAACAGCGTAGCGGAGAGATCGGTGCGGATGCGCTGGCCGCTCCCGGGCATTTGGCGGATCGCGTTATCGACGTGGGTGCCAAAGGATTGACCTCCCGTGTAGCGATTGAACAGCGGCGGGAAAACGGTTTTCGGGAGCGCAGCGGAGAGGAAAAGTGGATTTCTCCCCAGCGCCTGCAAGACCATTTCCCCTAGCTGGACCGCAGCAGGAGAACCTTCCGGGAGCTGCATGTTGTCCTTCGCCTTCGCGGATTGATGACCCGCAGTGGCCTTGCCATCCACCCAGTCTGCAGCGTCTAACAAATGGCGTGCTTCGGTGACTTGTTCTGCGCTGAGAACGTCTGGTATTTTAACAAGCATTTCCGGAAAGAGATTAGAATTTAATGTCTGCCGTCAGTGTGACCGAGCGGCCTTGTCCCGGGATGTAATGCCCGCCACCGACGCGATCGATGTAGTCTTTATCTAGCAGATTGTAAGCATTCAGTCGGAAGGAAACGTTATCGTTCACCTTGTAGCCGACCAGCGCGTCGAAAGTCGTGTAGCTCGGCGCTTCCTGGCGGGTCGCGGAATTCGTATTGTTGTAACGGGAACCGACATACTGAGCGCCAAGACCCACTTGGAATCCGGCAGGGAGATCGTGCACTGTCCACAGGTTAAATGAGTTTTGCGGAGTATTGCTGGTTTCGCTCCCTAGCTCGAACTCATTTTTGGAAGCTCGGATTTCGCTATCCAAATAGGCATAGCCACCAATGACGCGCCATTTTTCAGTAATCTGCCCGGAGAAGCCGAACTCGAAGCCTTGGATTCGCTGCTCACCATCGAGAGTGAGCAAATCTGTCGGATCGGCAGGATCTTCGGTACGGGCATTTGTTTTATCCGTCCGGAAAATCGCGGCAGTTAGCGTCAGCTGCTCATCCAGTAAATCCCATTTCGTTCCCAGCTCGATGGTCTCGTTTTTCTCCGGCTCCAGATCCACCGTGCTCAGCGTAGTGCTGGGCGGCACGGGAGTTCCGGTGAGAGTGAGCGCCTCGGCAGACGGATTGAAAGAAGTGCCGTAACCGAGGTAGACGCTGCCATTTTCCAGAGGCTTGAAAGTGACGGCTCCCCGATAGCTGAAAACCTCGTCCTTGCGACCAATATCGGTAAACAGACCGGGAACATTATTAACCGTCGCTGCGCGGTTTTGGTATTCCACGTCGAATGAATCCCACCGCACACCACCGCTGACCATCCATTGGTCGTTGAGCTTTACCGTGTCGAAAAGAGAAATCGCGACGGTGTCGGCTGTTGCCTCAGTAAAACCGTCATTATATTGGAAATCAGAAACATAAGGCGTTTTCGAATTCGGATTTCTGAGATTCAACGCGGGCTGATTCGCGACGTTTAGATCCGTCCGTGTGCGATTTTCCGTGTCCTCGCGGGAAACTTCCAGGGAGGCGACGAGTTGATGTTTCACCGATCCAGTATTGAAATCATAGCGGACGTCCGTCTGGTTGGAAATGATCGAGGTGGATTGATCGCGGTTGCGATTTGCAGGATTCACCGAGGTTGGGTCAGCTCCTTGAGGTAACCTGGAAAGCGAACCAAAGAAACGCGGCGCGGTGATGATGAAGTCATTCTCTGTTTGGCCCAGACGCAGGGTATTTTTGAGTTTTAAATCCTCGGTAATGTCGTGCTCGTAGATCGCCGTGACGATGTCGGTGCTGGTTTTATCATAGTCGCGACTTTGCAAGCCGTAGTAATTCCGATCATTCACATCAACTCTCCCCGATGGCAGGCCGGTGATATTTTCATTGGCGGGAGTGAGCGGATTGTCACGAGGCACCCACGGCAATCCGTAATCCGGCGTATTACTTTGCTGTAAATGGAAATAGCTGAGCGTGAAACGAGTGTCCGTGCCGAGACCGAAGGTGATGGACGGCGCAAATCCCCAACGCTCCTGATCCGCCACATCTCTACCGGGAATATCCTGATGATGATAAACCGTATTGAGACGAACAGCGGTACCAGACAGTGCTGGGATCGGCTGATTGATGTCCACCGTAGCGCGGGTGTAGCTATCAGTGCCACCGCCTAGGAGGATGCCGTAGCTCTTTTCCAGCTTCGGCATTTTCGAGGAAAGGTTGATCGATCCTCCAGTAGAACCGCGTCCACCGCTGGTCGATGACGGTCCTTTGGTGACTTCCACTTGCTCGATATTGAAAGGATCGCGGCTGTATCCGCCGAAATCCCGGACATTATCGACAAATAAATCCGTCCGCGCATTGAAACCACGAATCGCCAAATTATCGCCCGGTGGCACACCTCCCTCCCCAGCCTGAATGCTGATGCCCGGCACATTCCGCAGAACGTCGCGCAGGCTAGAAGAACCCTGCTCCTGCATCACTTCCTTCGGGATCGCGGTGACCGTCTGCGGCACATCGCGGAGCGGCACCGTGTATTTCGGCGTCGCCAAGTTTTCTGGCTTATAAAGTTTTTTGGTCCCATCGGCTTGCACCACCATTTCCGGCAAAGTCGTTGTTCCGTCTTCTTTTTTCTTCTCTGCTGGAGCTGGCGGCGCGGCCTGAGTCGTCAATTGGCTGAGAGCTAGCAATGTGCTGGTCATCACCAATTTCTCCGGGATCACGTTAGAGCGAAGGCTTTGAAAGTTCGAGTTTGATGCTGTTTTCATGAATTAAAAATCGAGTGGTCAGATTTCTGGAACTACAGATCGCGCCGTCGCTAGCCACTTGTTGAGACAGGTTCTCATTATCATTAACTAAGTCAACTGAAATTTGCTCTAAAATGGATGCAGGGCGTCTTTTCCTTGGCGCTCCTTCATTCGCGGTCACAAAAACGGTATATGGCACATAAAAGTTGCTAAACTTATTTTGATGCAAAAAGACCAAATGACCTCCCGAATCCTCGCAGCCAAAAAGGCCAAATCTCTCAGTTGGGCGACGATCGCTCATGCGGCGGGCTTGTCGGAAGTCTACACGACTTCTGCCTGCCTCGGGGAAAATGCTCTACCGCGTGAAGCCGCAGATCATGTTGCAACTGCCCTAGAGTTAGGCCCGGAAATCGCGACTGCGCTCACCGAATACGCCAATAAAGGCGAGGCAGCGCCAACCATTACCAAAGAACCGCTACAATACCGCTTTCAAGAAGTCATCTACGTTTATGGTAGCACGCTCAAAGCCCTGATTGAGGAAAAATTTGGTCCCGGCATCATGAGCGCGATCGATTTCACGATGGATGTCGAAAAAGTTCCTGACCCCAAGGGCGATCGGGTGAAAATTACGATGAATGGCAAATTTCTAGGCTATAAAACTTGGTAAATCCCTACCCATGAAACCGCCTTTACCACCCTTTACTGAAGAAACCGCCCGCCAGAAAGTTCAGGCTGCAGAAGATGCCTGGAACTCACGCGATCCTCAAAAAGTTTCCCTAGCCTACACGGAAGATTCCGAGTGGCGAAACCGCAGAACTTTCCTTACGGGTCGCGCCGCCATCGTTGATTTCCTAACAGCCAAGTGGGCAACAGAGCACGATTACCGGCTGCGCAAAGAGCTCTGGGCATTTTCCAGTCACCGCATCGCCGTGAGGTTTGAATACGAATGGCACAACGAAGCAGGAGAATGGTTCCGCTCCTACGGCAATGAAAATTGGGAATTCACCGATGAAGGACTGATGGCAAAGCGCTACGCCAGCATTAACGACGTACCAATTTCAGAGACTGATCGCAAACTGCGCTGGGAGCGAACCTAGTTTCCCGATCAACTGATTTTCACTGCACCTTCTTCACGACCATTGCTGGTGAATTTAATGATTGGCCAACACGCATTCCTAACAAATTACGGTAGAGCTCACTGGCAGGGGTGAGCAGAGTGATTTCCATGGCCTGATGAGTGATTTCCAAGCCACCCGCTGTAGGAACTAGCAAAAAATAAACACTTTCTCCCGCGAGGCTTGCCCCCACCAATGCTCCCGCGTCGATGGCATCTCCCGCCTCAAAATCTGGTAAATCTAACGACTCAAAAATCCGCACTGACTCCACGAGCTCATCGACTTGGCGTGCTTGGCCAGCCGCGAGATAAGATGCTTCCAAACTGCGCGTGTCATATTTCCCTTCTGCTTTACTGCCGGGATCCGTGGCTGCGGCATGGGCTTCCAGCGCGGCTTTTGATAGGCGGTCTAGCTGAGCGCGTAATTCAGCACGGATTTGAGCGAGCAATTCAGATTTCATCGGCGGACGGCGAGCCTTGCATCGCGCAGCCGGACGCGCAAGATTGGAACCGTGATCACGATCTACATTACCAAAAGTGCAGCACCTGCCGAAATGCGATTCAATGGCTCCAGGAAAACGACATTGCTCATCAGACAAAAGCGATCCGCGAAACGCCGCCAAGCATCGCTGAGCTGGAAACTGCACTGGCTGCTGCGGGAGGAAGAATGACGGCGATTTTTAACACATCGGGAAATGATTATCGGGAGCTGGAGCTGAAAGACAAACTCCCAACCATGAGCCACGCCGATGCGATGAAACTACTCACCGGAAATGGCAATTTAGTGAAACGACCCTTTCTCATTGGCGAGGGAAAAGTGTTAGTCGGATTCAAACAAGACGCTTGGAAAGCCACACTGCGCGAGAAAACATCGACATGACTCGGGAAAATTTAGCGGAAGTGTTAGATGAAATCGCTCTACTGTTAGAGCTAAAATCAGAGAATCCATTTAAAATCCGCGCCTATCGCCAAGGAGCGGAAACCGTTAGGAACTATGATGGAGAAATCGTGGAGCTAGCGGTTCGAAATGAGCTCACTGGCATTAAAGGAATCGGCGATGCATTGCGCGACAAACTCCACGAGCTGGCCAGCACCGGGAAACTGGAATTTCACGAAAAGCTCCGTGCGGAATTTCCCGCAGGTCTATTTGAACTTTTCGACCTCCAGGGTCTAGGTCCCAAGAAAGTCAAAGCGCTCTACGAAACGCTGGCGATTTCCTCTATCGCGGATCTCAAAGCTGCTTGCGATGCAGGGAAAGTCGCTGAGCTAGCAGGCTTCGGCGCGAGAACGCAGACAAAAATCCTAGAAGCGATTGCGCTGCGTGAAACTTTTGCTGATACATTTCTGTTGGCTTCTATCACACCACTGGTTGAGGAAATCAGTAGTCTTCTGCGCCTCCATCCGGAAATTTCCCGCGTCGCCGTCTGCGGATCATTCCGCCGGGCAAAGGAAACCGTGCATGATTTGGACTTCCTCGTTTCGACTAAAGAACCTGCGTTGGTTTGCGAAGATTTCACTACGCTTCCTCAAGTGGAATCCATCATCGCGTGCGGTGAAACAAAAGCTTCTGTTAGGCTAAAGAATGGAATCCAATGCGATCTCCGCGCGGTTTCTAACAACCAATTTCCTTTCGCGCTTCAATACTTCACCGGATCAAAGGAGCACAACGTGGCGATTCGTTCGTTAGCGCTAAAACAAGGACTTTCTCTGAATGAATATGGCTTCACCGCGACAGGAGATGCGGCGGTCCCTGAGGTGAACGAAGAAGCGGAGATTTACCGCACTCTCGCCCTGGACTTCATCCCGCCAGAATTGAGGGAAAATCGTGGCGAGATCGAGGCAGCGACAGATCACAGCTTGCCACGGCTCGTTGAACTCACCGAGCTGCGCGGCACCTTTCATAATCACACCACCGCTTCCGACGGCCACGATACGCTGGAAGCAATGGCAGATGAAGCGATGGATTTGGGGCTGCAATACCTAGGAATCGCCGATCACTCCAAGTCTTCTTTTCAGGCAAATGGACTGGATGAAATTCGCCTGTTAGAGCAAATCGAAGCGATTGCGAAACTCAATGCGAGCTACGAGAACTTCCGGATTTTCTCTGGCTCTGAAGTGGATATTTTAAAAGACGGCTCGCTGGATTTCGATGACGAGATTTTAGCGAAACTCGATTACTGCGTGGCTTCGGTTCACGCCTCATTCACCCTAACAGAGGATGAAATGACGCGTCGTATTTGCCGCGCCATGGAAAACGAATATGTCACCATGTTGGGACACGCCACCGGAAGGCTATTGCTGAAACGCGAACCCTACGCGGTGAACCACGCAAAAATCATCGACTGTGCTGCGGAAACACGCACGATCATTGAGCTAAACTGCAGTCCACTGCGTATGGACATGGACTGGCGTTGGTGGAAACGCGCCCGCGACAAAGGCGTGCTCTGCTCGATCAATCCCGATGCCCATTCTACGGCCCGGCTCCATCACATCGGTCTCGGGATTCGGATTGCCAGGAAAGGCTGGCTACGAAAGAAAGATGTTTTAACACTCGTAATGCCCAAGAG
>JAAURL010000122.1 GCA_012032235.1 Akkermansiaceae bacterium
CACAAATTCTATTACATCGAATCTTCACCATCCTAAAATCTATGATCCCATCCCTACCTCTCGCGCTTTTACTCGAAGGCGGCATCCTTGTCGGAGTCATCGCCGTCGCCATCTTCATCGGAGTTCTAATTCTATTCTCACGTTTCTATCGGAAAGTTCAACAAGGCCAAGCGATTGTTAGGAACGGCATCGGCGGCACTCATGTCTCATTTAACGGCATGATCGTCATCCCTGTAGCCCACCAAGCGGAATACATGGACACCTCCGTTAAGCGCATCGAGATCGAGCGCAAATCCACCGAAGGACTCATTTGCCAAGACAATATTCGCGCAGACATCAAGGTAGCCTTTTTCGTCCGCGTAAACAAAACTCCAGAAGACGTGCTTCGCGTTGCCCAATCCGTCGGTTGTGCCCGTGCCTCTAACGTGGACATGATCCGCTCCCTCTTTGATGCCAAATTCTCAGAAGCCCTCAAAACCGTCGGCAAGCGCTTCGACTTCGTGCAACTCTACAACGAGCGCGACACCTTCAAGAGCGGTATCCTGAAAGTCATCGGCACGGACCTCAACGGCTTCGCTCTCGACGACTGCGCCATCGATTTCTTGGAGCAAACCCAGCTCGAAAATCTCGATCCCGACAACATCCTCGACGCAGAAGGTATCAAAAAAATCACCGAACTCACCGCTACCCAAGCGAAGATGTCTAACAACATTCAGCGCGACAAAGAAAAAGTCATCAAACAACAAGACGTCCAAGCTCGCGAGGCCATTCTCGAGCTGGAAAGACAACTTGCAGAAACGGAAGCCAAACAAAAGCGTGATGTCCAAAGTGTCATGGCCCGCGAAGAAGCTGAAACCGCCAAGGTGCAAGCCGAAGAACGTCTCAAAGCCGAGCGTGCTAACATTGCTGCTAACGAAGAAATCGCCATCGCAAACGAAAACAAAGACCGCCAGATCCTCGTCGCTCAGCGCAACAAAGAACGCACCGATGCCGTCGAGGTAGAGCGCGTAACCCGGGATCGTGATTTGGAAGTCATCGATCGCGAGCGCCAGACCACCCTCAAAGCCATCGAAAAGGAAAAGGCTGTCGAAATCGAAAAAAAGAACATCCAAGAAGTCATCAAGGACCGTGTGGCTCTCGAAAAAACAGTGGTGATCGAACAACAAAAAATCAAAGACACCGAAGCCTTTGCCACTGCGGACCGCGAAAAGCAAGTCGCCCTAACCAACGCGGAAAAGAACGCTCAAGAACAGCTGATTCAAAAGATCAAACAAGCAGAAGCGGACCAACAAGCCGCCCGTCTTGCTGCAGACCAAGCCGCATACACCACGACCAAAACCGCGGAAGCCTCCAAGCAATCTGCGGAACTCCGCGCTCAAGAAATCCTGACACTGGCAGATGCTCATCAAGAGTCCGCAGTGAAAGACGCCGCGGCAGAAATCTCCATCGCTCAAGGAAAAACCGCGACCTCCGCCGCTGTCGGACTCGGTGAGGCACAAGTCCTCTTGGCCAAGGCAGAAGCCTCCCAGAAACAAGGAGCCGTGGATGCAGAGGTTACTCAACTCAAGCTCGCAGCCGAAGCCGACGGTATCACCAAAAAAGCTCAAGCGATGAAGCTGCTAGAAAACGCAGGCCGCGAGCACGAAGAATTCAAGCTGAATTTGGAGAAAGACAAAGCCATCGCCCTAGCAGAGATCCACATTCAAAAAGACATCGCCGCAGCCCAAGCTGGAGTGCTCGGCGAGGCCATGAAATCCGCGAAAATCGAGATCGTTGGTGGCGAAACCCAGTTTTTCGATAAGATCACCAACGCCATCGGAAATGCTCGCGCTGTGGATCGCTTCGTGGAAGGCAGCCGCACACTTACAGACGTGAAGGAAACCTTTTTTAACGGTGATCCAGATTACTTCAAGGCTCAGCTAAACACCGTGATCGATCAATTCGGTCTCACCTCAGAGGACACCAAAAATCTCACCTTGTCCGCCCTCTTTGCCAAACTCATCGGCCTTAATCCCGATGCCACCACCTTGAATAAACTCACAGGCATGATCGGTGCCGCGAATCGCTTCGGCCTCAACGAGCAAACCGTCACCGGATTTCTAACGAAGAAATAATCGATCGAATCGGCATCATTCCGCCATCTTTGAAACTCTTCGTCGGCCTGTCACATGCCCGATCCCGCCGCCACTCCCGCACCTTCGCCGCAGCTTGAAGCTGGCGCTTACGAAGTCATACGTCAGCGCCTCGATAAACACGGCAGCGAACTCCAGCGCCGCCTTGATCTTCTCAATGAAGATCGTAAAAAGGAGTTCGGCGGGATCGATACCGCGCTGTTAGCGACCTCACGTCTCACCACGGACAACAACTGCGTCCCGCGAGACATGGTCGCCATCGGGCAGAGTCGTTTCCTCTTTGGCTACAATGTCCACCTAGGCCTACGCAATCACATGCGTGTCGAAGACGTCTTCGCCGTCGTGGACTATCTCGTAGAAGACCACAGCTTTCACCCTAACAAAGAAAACTTGCTAGGTGACTCACAGTTTGCCGAAGATTTTTCCTATCTCTACAGTTACTACAAGAACGCGACTTTTCTTAAATTTCACCGCATCGGCCCGCACCTCTACATGGGCTTCCAAGTGGGTCAGCGCGCTACCGAGGTCAAAACCTTCAAGTGGCTTGTTGATGATGAAAAGGCGACGCTTCAATATCTCGGCAATCGCAGCGACCACGAGTTCGTCTTCCCAGCGTCTCAAGAATTTGTCTGGAAACGTGCCACTCGCGATATGGCTCGCGAAGGAGCACATCCACACGTCAGCATTGAGGACCGCGTCTTCGTCGAGACCATCGGCGGCGACCTAACAGTTAAAGTTGAAAACAACACCGATAGCGGTCGTGGTATTTATAGCGAACCTGTCGATAACAAAGATCAAACCCTCGACGACGCAGAAATTCACTACGCCATTGTCGGTAATCTCATTTTGCTGAAAGTCCTGCCCTATCAGGAAAAAGTCTGGCGATACCTCGTTTTCAACGAACGCACTCGGGAAGCCCACCGCATTGATAGCATCGCGGAAAGCTGCGTCCTCCTCCCCGACGATCACGGGATTCTCTTCCCTCACGGCTACGTTTTACAAACAGGCGAAGTCCGCCGTTTCGACACCGGCCTTCCACCCATGCGCTTCGAGCGCCGCGTAGCTGCTGCAAATGGAGAAGATACTCTCTATATTTTCAGCCATCTCGAAAATGGCACTTCCTACCTGCTACTCAGCTACAATCTCATCGCTCAAAGCGTAGCCACTCCGATCAAATGCAGTGGCTTCAGTCTATTTCCTAACGGAGAACTTATCATCTTCGAGGCAGATGCAGAACCACGCAAACACCACGTCGTCCAAGCTTGGCAGACTCCCTTCATCACTGCAGACGCTAGTGGCACCAAGACCACCCAGACTCTCCTCAGTAAAATAGGCAACGCTGAAATCGTCCGCTGCATGGCCGAGTGTCGCGGCATCCTGACTCTTTTAGCAAAAGACGATTCATTCTCCGGTCTCTACGTCGAGCTCGTCCGCGCTGCTGGCGACGTCGCCGATAGCTATTTCTGGGTAGGACAAGCCGAGACCCACGACCTCAAAGAATCCCTAACAGAAATCAAAGGTGCCGCAGAAGCCGCCCTTGGTGAGTTTGAAAAAGTTCGCCGAATGAGGAAAACGGCAGCGGATCAAACGGCTACCCTCCAAACTCTCGTTAGTAAAAACCTCAACACCGCGACCCACACCGCTCCCGAAGACATCCTCGGCTTCGTCCAACTGCTTACCACACTGCGCGAATTACGCGGCCAAATCATCGCCCTCCGCGAGGTACGCTACACGGATGCCGCTGAAATCGATGCCATGGATCTCGCTGTGGCCGAAGGCGTGGATAAACTCAGCGAGAAATGCGTCGCATTTTTACTCAAGCCCGAAGCACTTGATCCCTATCGCAAGCAGATCGCCGAGCAGCAAGCCCGCGTCTCCGCTCTCGCCAAAGTCACCGAGGCCGAGGAAGTCGAAACCGCGCTCGCAAAATCTAGCAGTGAGTTAGAAATGCTCACTGCCATCGTCAGTGGTCTGAAAATCAAAGACGCCACCGAGACTACCCGCATCATCGAAGGTATTTCCACTCTGTTTGCCCAGCTCAATCAAGTCCGCAGTGTCCTGCGCAATCGTCGCAATGAGCTCGCAAAAACCGAAGGAGCCGCCCAATTTCAAGCCCAGCTCAGCCTCCTAAGCCAAAGCGTTCTCAATTACCTCGAAGTCGCCACCACTCCCGAGAAATGCGATGAGTCGCTCACTCGCGTCATGGTTCAGATCGAGGAAATGGAAACCCGTTTCTCTGATTTCGACGAATACGCCGCCGAGCTCATTACCAAGCGTGAGGAAGCTCAAAACGCTTTCGAGTCGAGACGCCAAAATCTAACAGACACACTCAATCGTCGTTGCCAATCCCTCAGCCAATCCGCTGAACGCATCCTCTCCAGCGTCCGCAATCGCCTAGCAGCTTTTGCCAAGCCCGAGGAAGTCCACAGCTGGCTCGCTGGCGATGCGATGGTCGCCAAGCTCCGTGATCTGATCGCAGAACTCCGTAAGCTCGGCGATAGCGTCAGTGCAGACGAACTGCAAACTCGCCTCAAAACCGTCCAACAAGACTCCCTCAAGCAAATCCGCGACAAGGCGGAACTCTTTGTCGATGGCGGAGATCTCATCCAGCTAGGGCGTCACAAATTCAGCGTCAACCGCCAACCGTTAGAACTCACCATTCTCCCTCGCGATGGCAGCCTCACCTATCATCTCACTGGCACTCGGTTCTTTGAGAAAATCGACAGCACTGCCCTCGAATCTCAACGCCCCGTTTGGGACCAAGCTGTCGTTTCAGAAAACCAAGACGTCTATCGAGCTGAATACCTCGCTTGGCAAATCTATCAGACGGGTGAGAATCATGATATTCCCACCTTCATGGCCCAGCGCTATCAAGATGGCTACACCAAAGGCGTCCACGATCATGATGCAGCGATCATCCTACAGGCGCTCCGGGAAATGCATACCAGCCTCGGTCATCTGCGCCATTCTCCTGCTGCACGTGGCTACGCCTTGCTTTTTGGCACTCCTGGATAGAAAACGATCACAAGACCGCTCTCGCCGTCCGCATGCAGTCCAAAGGGCGCATGAAAGAAATTCTCGGCAGCACGACCACCACTGAGGACTCCGGGCTGATCGAACAAATCACCGCTTTCGCCGCGAAATGGCCCATCGATCCAAAAGCCATCGCCGCCTGCCTCGTCGAGGAACTCCAACAACTTTCTCCCAAACACCCACAACTCCCCATCACCCGCTCCGCTGGCGCTGTTGAACTCGTCCGCAGTTTCCGCAAAGAACTCACTGCCAAACGCGCTGCTAAAGAATTCGATGAAACTTTAGCTGCCCTGACCGACAACCCCATTCTCGCTTTCGAGATTGCGTTAGAATGGCTACAAGCACTCCACCCATCTGGCGATTCGCAACTGCTCATCGAAGCCGCCGTGCTTGTCGTGCTAAATGACACCATCCCCAGCGTCACTCCTCCCGCCCCAGCCTCACGGATTTCACTCACTGGCTTTACGGGAACCCACCGACGCATCCAGGAAAGTAAGATCGAGCTGGATTACTATGAGTTCACCACTCGCCTGCGTCTTTACGAGATAAAGACAGTCCCCGCCTTCGAAGAATTTCAAAAACTCAAACACCAACTCGCAGAATCCCGCCGCCGCGACCTCCGCCTCGATCAATTCAAAGCAGGAGTGCTCAGCTCATTTGTTAGAAATCGATTACTTGATCAAATCTACCTCCCGCTCATCGGCGCAAACCTCGCCAAACAGCTCGGAGCCGCAGGCAGCGACACCCGCACGGACCGCATGGGCTTGCTGCTCCTTATTTCACCACCCGGCTATGGCAAGACTACCCTCATGGAATACGTCGCCAGTCGCTTGGGCATCACGCTGGTCAAAATCAACGGCCCTGCACTGGGTCATCAAGTCACTTCGTTAGATCCTGCCGAGGCAAACAACGCCAGCGCTCGTGAGGAAATTGAAAAACTCAACCTCGCCTTCGAAATGGGAGATAACGTCATGATTTACATCGACGATATCCAACACACGAACCCCGAGTTTCTCCAAAAATTCATCTCCCTCTGCGATGGCACCCGTAAGATCGAAGGCGTCTTCAAAGGCGAAGCCAAGACCTACGATCTCCGTGGCCGCAAAGTCGCCGTGGTGATGGCCGGAAATCCCTACACGGAAGTCGGCGGTAAATTCCAAGTGCCTGACATGCTCGCCAACCGCGCCGATACCTACAACCTCGGCGACATTCTCGGCGGTCATGAAGAAGCTTTCAAGGATAGCTACATCGAGAATTCTCTCACCAGCAATCCCATCCTCGCCCGCATCGGTTCACGCAGTCACAACGATGCCCTAACTGTTTTAAAAATCGCGCTCACTGGCAGCCGCGAAGGAATCGAGTTTGAAAGCAGTTTCAGCGCCGAGGAAATCAACGACGCAGTCGCCGTCATGGAAAAGCTCCTCCACGTTCGGGAGATCATCCTCCGCGTGAACCAAGAATACGTGCGCAGCGCCGCCATGGAAGACGCCTACCGCACCGAGCCACCTTTCAAACTCCAAGGCAGTTATCGGAACATGAACAAGATCGCCGATAAGATCCTGCCCCTCATGACGGATGCGGAAGTCGCCACCATCATCGCCGATCACTACCGCGGCGAAGCCCAAACTCTCAGCCAAGCTGCCGAAGCAAACCTCCTCAAATGGCGCGAAATCAACTCCCTCGCCACACCAGAAGACATTGCCCGCTGGACCGCCATCAAGAGCACCTTCAAGCGCAATATCCTCTCTGGCGGTGCAGGCGAAAATGATCCGATCAACCGCATCACCAGCCACATGACCGCCTTCACTGCTGGCTTGGAAAAAATCGAGCAAGCCGTTAGTAATCCAACACTATCAGAAATGACAGTGGAGCGCCTCCAAAGAATCATCGAGGGCCTCCGTGCCGTGCCCGTGAACGTCGAAATCACTGTTCAGCCCGTCGAACCTCAGCCAGTGAGCTCACTACCTGTGGCATTTTCTAATAAAATTGAGCAGAACGTGAATCCGGCAGAATAAAGTGAATTTCGCAATTCACTGATGCTCCAATTTCCAGAATTTGGCGCGACTCATCAGACCGCTATCGGATGAATGTGAAAAAAATACGGAATTCTTAACAATGTTTTGCAAAAAACGCCATTTTAACTCAGAGTTTGCCCATGAAATTTTGGCAATGGATTTTGGCTTTTTCCGTGATGGCTCTGATGCTTTCCAGCTGTGGAACTAGCAGCAAAAGCGGCTCCCCTGGGCCGCAAGCAGTCACCGGGCCATTCGATAGAAATGGAAACTACGTCGAAGAATGGGCGGATAATCCCTCAAAATGGCGACGCGGTAGCGGCGGTAGTATCAGAACTTCGCAGCCAGAAAAGCTTCAGGAAATCGCAAGCGCTGATGAGCCACCGGCAAACTCAGTTCCACTCCAAACTGTTTCGCAAAAACCTGTCCAAACCATCGCCCAAACTCAAGTGGTGCCAAAACCTGTCGTTCGGGAAACTCAAATCGTTGAAAAACCGACAAGGACCATCGCCAAAGCACCTGTTAAGAAAAAGACTCCAGAAGTCACCAAAAAGAAAGCAACTCCGAAAAAGGAATCCGTCGCCAAGACCAAGTCTAAGGTAGTTCCGAAAAAGAAAGTGATCGCAAAAACGAAGACCAAGGCGAAACCCACTTCGACACGTTACACCGTCCGCCGTGGAGACTCACTTTCCGCCGTGGCCAGCCGCACAGGCAGTTCCGTTTCTGCGATTAAAAAGGCGAACGGCATTTCCGGCAGTGTCATACGCCCGGGCCAATCCCTCAAAATCCCTAAATAGCGACATTAGTGACATCGACGAACGCCACCGTGATTCGTCTAACCCGTTTGACAGAGACGAGTTTGATCGTCCATTGGTTCACCGAGGCGCACGGACTGGTCAAAACGGTAGCAAAAGGTGCGCGTCGCCCGAAAAGTAGCTTTGCCGGTCAGTTGGATTTATTTTTCAGCGGTGAAATCAGCTTCAGCCAAGCGCAGCGAGGAGAGCTGCACTCGCTGCGTGAAGTCGCGATTCAAAATTGGCGCGAAGGCCTTCGAAAAAACTACACTTCTACTTTGCTGGCGAGTTATTGCTGCCAATTACTAGAATCCGCAGTGGAATCTGAACACCCAGACCCGGAATTGTACGATCTTCTCAACCGGGCACTCGATCACTTTGAAGCAAAACAGCCGTCTCTACGATCACTCTATCACTTTGAAAATCAGCTGGCTATATTCTTAGGAGTATCACTTGGCCGCAGCCAAGCTGCTGAATCTCTGCGAGATGCGATCGGCGTGCTACCTAGCCAGCGAGACGACCTAATTAAAAGACTTTCGATTGACGATCATTTCAGCTCGTCAAATTAAAATTTCCAGTCATTATACAAATCGATCTACACCTAAACCCTTGTAACTTATGGAATCTACTGCTTCTACATCACTCCGCTCACTGCATGATCGCGTGAATTCTCTGCGAGCTGCTGGAAATCTTGATGAGGCGCTAAACGCCGTGACGGAATTGGTGGATCAAGCAAAGCAAGACCTAGATACGACGAACCTAGGCACTGTCGATTTCTTGGCAATCGCCCTTGAAACTCGTGGCGATGTCAATTTAGAGATCGGAAATTACAGCGCATCTTGCAAAGACTACGAAGAGGCGATCGAGAAACTGCAAAACCGTATCGAATGCTTCCCCCAGATTGGTCGTCTCCATGCCACCATCGGTTCAGCCTATGATGCGCTGGGATTTGAAGAAAAAGCCGTAACCCATTGGAACAAAGCCACAGACTACTTTGAGCGTTGCAATCCACCGATGCTTCTGGACGTTGCTGCGATGGCAAACAACCTCGGCTTCACTGCAAAAGCCGAAGGCGATCTCGAAAATGCCGAAGCCTATTTCTTCAAAGCTCTGCAAATTTGCAATGCTCAACTGGGTCAGGAACACGAGCAAACCGCGACAATTTCTAGCAACCTCGCCGCACTCTATCAGACTGCTGGCTATTATGAAAAATCTCGGGAAATGCACATGATGGCTCTAGAAACCCGCCGCAAGCTATTGGGCGAAGATCATCCTGATACCGCACAATCTCACAATAATTTAGCCTTGCTCTCCTCAACACTGG